>JAYTIP010000319.1:0-8755 GCA_043731745.1 Elusimicrobiota bacterium
CCTTGAGGTAGGCGAAGGTCTTGCGCTTCTTGGAGGCCGAGTTGGTGAAGATCTTGATGCGCCCGGAGAGGACGATGAACATCGCGTCGGAGTCTTGGCGCTTGGCGAACACCGACTGGCGCGGGGCGACCTCGAGCTCCTCGGCGAGGCGGTAGACCTCGTTGAGGTGCTTGGGGCTCAGGGCCGAGAGAAAGGGGATTTTCTTGAGGAGACGCGCGCCGCTCATGAGGACGATACTAGCTTTCTTGCCGGGGGGCGTTCAAGGCGTGCCGGATGGCGAAAAGCCCCTATTCCCGCTACAATTCGAGCCATGGCCGAGGATCCCGACAAGGAGTCAGACGAAGTCTACCTGGCCTCCGGCTTGGCGGTTGAGGACCCTCCGGTCAGCCAGGACGAGTTGATGCGTGACGCGATCATTTACGCCGTTGCGGGCCTGCTCTGCGGGCTGACGATCCAAACGCTGCTGCGCCGCGATATTATCAGCACCCTCTTCGGCTTTCTCGGACACTTCGTTTTGCTTTATTGGGATAAGCTCGCGAGAATCGCCTTTCGACTTCCCGTTTTTCTGTGGCTGCTCGGAGGAATCCTGGCTTTAAGCGGATTCGGCGCCTTGTTCTTCCGCTCCGGCCCGGAACGGGGCCTGGTGCGCGTCTTCGCCTTCGGCTTGGCGATGATGGCGGGGCGTCTGATCCTGATGCCTTGAGCGCTTAGAGCGCCCAGGACGACAGGTCCTGGAGCATCTGGGCGTCGGTGCTGTCGATCTTGAGCGGCGTCACGGACACCTTTCCCTTCGACACCACACCCACATCCGTCCCCGGCTCGTCGACGCCGGTGACCTGGCGTCCCGCGAGCCAGTAGTACTCCATGCCGCGCGGATCCGACCGGCGCGTCACATCGGTGCCGTAAATGCGTCGGCCGAGTTTGGCGGGCATCGCCGTCTTATAAGGCCGGCCGCCGTTGGCCGGGAAATTGACGTTCAGGCAGACGCCCTTGGGCAGGCCCTTTTTTAAGACCTGCTTGGCGAGCCGCTGCGCATACGCGCCCGCCGCCTTCCAGTCCTTGGACCCGTCAGGATCCATCGAGAACGCAATCGCGTCGATTTTAAGCAAGGTCGCTTCCATCGCGGCGGCCACCGTACCGGAATAAATCACATCCTCGCCGAGGTTATATCCACGGTTGATTCCGGAAACGACGAGATCAACCTTGCCTTTTAAAATTTCGAGAACTCCGAACCGTGAACAATCGGCCGGCGAACCGTTTAGGGTATAAACGCCTTCGGATTTCTTATTGATGCGAATTGGTTTGTGAAGGGTTAAAGAGTGAGAATCCGCCGAGCGCTCGTGATCCGGAACGGAGACGGTAACATTCCCGATCTTTTTCATCGCGGCAATTAATGCCGGAAGGCCCGGCCCATAAATTCCGTCGTCGTTACAAACAAGGATTCTAGGGCGTTTCATAAAGTTTTTCCAAGGCATCCGCAAATTCTAAGGTCGTCCGGTCTGCCGAAGGCAGACCGAGCTTAGTCCAATCAGGGCTCGGCGGCGATTTTACCAAATCGGCCAACGCCGTCCCCAGAAGGTTCCCCAATTCGTTTTCGTTGATACATTTCGCCGTGCCCGCCCTTTCAAACACGCGCGCATTAGCGTCCTGATGATTCGCCGCAGCGTGAGGGTACGGGACAAGGATGCTGAACTTCCGTTGCGCCGCCAGTTCCGCCAAAGTGCTCGCTCCCGACCTGCTCACCACAAAATCTGCGTCGGCGTAAGCCGACGCCATGTCCTCGAGATATTCTAAAACCGTCGCGTCCACCCCGGCGTTCTCATACGCCGTTTTCGTTTCCGTTCCCTTCCCCCGCCCCGCCAGGTGAAGGATCTTAAGCGAAACTCCGGAGCGCTTCACCGCCCCCGCGAACCCCAAATTAATCGCCTTCGCCCCCTGCGACCCGCCGAACACGAGCACGCTCTTCTTCCCCGTTGAAGCCTTCGCCCCTTTCGGATAAAACAGCTCCCGCCTCACCGGAGTCCCCACCACCGTTCCGTCGCCGTCGATGGGCGGCAGCCCCCAGAACAAGGTCGCACCGAACTTCAGGGAGGCCTTGTTCGCGAGTCCCAGAATCGCGTTCGACTCATGCAGCGCCAGCGGCACCCCGCTCTTCCACGCCGCGTAAGCGCACGGGAAGGTTAGGTATCCACCCATCCCGAGCACGAGTTGCGGTTTGAAATCCCGCGCGACCTTGGCCATGAGAAGCATGCTGCCCAGCAGCTTCCAGGAAAAGGTGATCAGCTCCGGTCCGAGCGACCGCGGCAATCCTCGAAGATCGACCTCGAGACAGGGCAGCCCCACCGATTCGAGCTTCCCCTTCGCCGGATCGTCCTTCTTCACGACGAGCAAGGGCTCCCAGCCGCGCTTCTTGAGCTCGAGCGCGACCACGAGTCCCGGATAAAAATGTCCGCCGGTCCCCCCCGCCGCGATCAGCACCCGCTTCACTTGAGCTTCTCCGCCCGCGTCTGCCGTGAAATGTTCAGCAGCACGCCCACGCCCAGCATCGTCGTGAGCAGCGAGGACCCGCCGTACGAGAAGAACGGCAACGGTATCCCCTTCGTCGGCAAAAGCCCGATCGACATGGCGATATTGAAGAACGCCTGAATGACGATCATAAACGCGATCCCGGACGCGAGCAAGGTCCCGAAAAGATTCGGCGCCGCGCGCGCGATGCGTATGCCGCGCACGAGTATGGTCGCGAACAGCGCCAGGATCACGCCCGCGCCGACGAGCCCCAGCTCCTCGCAGACGACCGGAAAGATGAAGTCCGTGTGCGGTGTGGGCAGGTACATGAGCTTGAGCTTCGACGCCCCGAAGCCCTTGCCGAACCAGCCTCCCGAGCCGACCGCGAGAATGGATTGCGCCAGCTGATAGCCCGTGCCCTTGATGTTCTCGAAGGGATGTAAAAATGAAAGCAACCGGGCTCGCCGGTAGGGCTTGCGCCACAGCTCGATCGCGATGACCGGCACCGCGCAGGCGAGCGCGCCGAACAGCGAGCTCAAGCGCGCGCCCGCGACGAAGAGCATGAGCACCGCGACGGAGAAAATCAAGGTCGGCGTGCCGAGGTCGGGCTCGAGGCCGATGAGCACGAGCAGGACGCCGACGACCGCGAGAGGAATCGCCAGGCCTTGCACGAAGTTCCCGAGCTTGCTGTGCTTCTTGTCGAGATACGAGGCGAGAAAGAGAATCGCGCACAGCTTGGCGAATTCGGCGGGCTGAAGGCCTATCGGCCCGAGACGGATCCAGCGGCGCGCGCCCGCGATGGGCGGAAAGAACAGGGCCGCGACCAAGGTCAGGCAGGTGATGGCAAAGAAGGGCATCAGCCATTCCTTGAGCCGGTTGTAGTCGAGCCGGCTCATCGCACCCATCGCGAACATCGAGACGATGCCCCAGATCAATTGGCGCTGGAAGAAGTACAACGGACGGCCAAGGTTCTTCTCGGCGTAGATGGCGCTCGCGGAGTAGACCATGACGACGCCGATCATGAGCAAAGCCACGGCGGCTCCGAATAAGGCGTAGTCGATGGGCGCTTGACGGCGCGCCGAGACGCGGGGCTTCACTTGGCTTTGGCCGCCGCGCGGACGAGATCCTTAAAGCGACGACCGCGATCCTCGAAGTCCTTGAACTGATCGAAGGAGGCGCACGCGGGCGAGAGCAGAACGGTGTCGCCCTTCTCGCCGATGCGAAAGGCGGTGTCGACGGCGGTCTCGATGTCGCCGCAGGGAAAGATCGGCACGAGGCCGGAGAGGTCCTCTTCGATGCGTCGCGCCGCGGAGCCGATCGTCAGGATGCCCTTGACCGTCTTCTCGATCCACGGTTTGAGCGGCGTGTAGGGCGAGCCCTTATGCAGGCCGCCCAAAATCAGCAGAAGGCGCTTTCCACCGGGCTCGAAGGCCTTGAGGGCCACGAGGGTGGAATCGACGTTGGTCGCCTTGGAGTCGTTGACGGCGACGATGCCGCGCACCGCGCCGGAGGGCTCGATGCGGTGCTCCACACCCTTGAAGGCCCTAAACGCCTTCTGGATGGCCGCGGGCTTAATACCACGCGCCAGCGCCAGCAGGGCCGCGGCCATGGCGTTCTCGACATTATGGCGGCCGGGGAGCTTGGGCGGGACGAGCGCGATTTCCTTTTTCGCCCCGGGGAGCTTGATGCGGATTTTCCCTTCCTCTTCCCACGCGTGAATATTGATGCCTTTCGCGCCGAAGTAGAGCCGCTCGGAGGGGCATTCGCGGGAGAGCTTGTACACGGTCGGATCTGACGCGTTGAACACGCAGGCGTCGCCGGGACCCTGCTCGCGGAAGACCTTGGCCTTGGCTTCGAGATAGGCCGCCATCGAGCCGTGGTGGTCGAGGTGGTCGGCGGTGATGTTGAGGATTGCGGAGGCTCGGGGCTCGAAGTGGACGCTGTCCTCGAGCTGGTACGAGGAGCACTCGAGTATGATCGCGTCGGTGGGCTTGGATGCGGGCGCCACCGAGGAAATCGGAACGCCGATGTTTCCCCCCAGAAGCGCCTTCCGGCCCCGAGGGAGGCCGGCCTTGAAGATTTCCCAGGTCAGTTGAGTCGTCGTCGATTTGCCGTTGGTTCCGGTAATGGCGACGACGGCCTTGGCCTTCGAATAGGCGAGCGCGATTTCGAGCTCGCTGAAGACGGGGATGCCCTTCTCGGTCAGTTTTTTAAAGATCGGGAGATCGGGTTTGAGCCCCGGGCTTTTCACGACGAACTTGCAGGCCAGAAGACGGTCGGAATGCCCGCTCCACTCCCACTTGATCGCCTTCGGCAACTTCTTGAGAACCGGAGAGAGTTCGGCCTTCGGCCGGGAATCGGAGCCGAGAACCTTAAAGCCTTTTTTCAACAACAGGCGCGCGACCGACTGGCCTGAACGACCTAGGCCTAGAACGCCCGCGAGCTTGCGCTTCTTGAAGGCTTTCGGGTCGAATCCCTTCATTTAGCGGAGCTTGAGCGACGCCAAAGCGGTCAGCATCAAGACGATGCTCACGATCCAAAACCGCACCGTGACCTTCGGCTCGGCGATGCCGCCCAGCTCGAAGTGGTGGTGGATCGGGGCCATGCGGAAGATGCGCTTGCCCCCCCGAAGCTTGAAGGACGCCATTTGCAGGATCACCGAAACCGTTTCGAGGACGAACACGCCGCCGACGATGGGCAGCAGCAGTTCCTGCTTGACGCACAGGGCCACGACGGCGATCACGCCGCCGAGGAACAGGGAGCCCGTGTCGCCCATGAAGATCTGCGCCGGATAGGAGTTGAACCAGAGAAAGCCCAGGCACGCGCCGATGAGGCCGGCGAGGTAGACGGTGATCTCGCCCGCGCCCTCGACGTGCACGATGCGCAGGTAATAGGCGAGCTTGACGTTGCCCGCGACGTAGGCCAGCACGCCGTAGGCGAGCGCGCAGAACATCACGGTGCCCGCGGCCAGACCGTCGAGCCCGTCGGTGAGGTTCACCGCGTTCGAGGAGCCTACGATCATGATGACCGCCAGCGCGAAATAGAGGACGCCGGCGTCGATGAAAAGCTCCTTGCCGTAGGGAATGTTGAGCATCGTCGCGTACGCGCCGTTGGGCGGATGCACGGCGAGGTAGGTGGTCACGCCGAGGCCGACGAGCACCTGGATGAGGAACTTGGCTTTCGAGGGCGCGCCCTTGGCGTCCTTCTTGATGAGCTTGAGGTAGTCGTCCCAGAATCCGATCGCGGTGAGGCAGATAGTGACCGAGAGCAGCAACCAGGTGAAGCGGTTGTCCGGGCGCATCCACAGCAAGGTGGACCCGACGACCGCGAGGAAGATGAGCGCTCCGCCCATCGTGGGCGTGCCGTGCTTGGAGAGGTGCGACTGCGGGCCGTCGGTGCGCTGCATCTGGCCGACCTTGCGCTCGCGCAGGCTCTTGATGATCGTCGGCCCGAGCAGGATGCTCAGCGCCATCGAGGTTACCGCCGCCCCGCCCGCGCGGAAGGTGATGTATTGAAAGACGTTCAGCGGTCCGAAGGCGTCTCGAAGCTGGTAGAGGTAATAGAGCATGTTAAAGCGCTTTGGCGAGCTCCTCGAGCCGCATCGCGCGCGACGCCTTGAATAAGACGGCGTCGCGGGGCGACAGGGCGGTTTTGATCTTGTTCGTCCACGCCTTGGCGTCGAGCCCGTGCTCGACGGTAAAACGCGGCTTGGCCGCGGCCAAAGCGTCGGCCGCGGGCTTCATTTCGGGTCCGGCGAGATAGACGGCTTTCAAATCGAGCGTGGCGAGCCAGTCGCCGAGCTCACGATGGAACTGGACGGAAGAAGGACCGAGCTCCTTCATGTCTCCCAGCACGAGCGTTTTGGCCTTTGATTTGAACTCCTCGAGAAAGGCTTCGATCGAGGCCTTCATCGAGGCGGGATTGGCGTTATAGGCGTCGAGCACCAAGGAGGCGCCGCTCGCGTGCGGCAGGGGCTCCTGGCGCATCATCGCGGGCGCGTGGGCCTCGAGGCCGGCGCGGATGGCGTCGGCCGAAAGCCCCATCGCCCAGGCCGCGCCCGCGGCGGCCGCGGCGTTATAGCGATTGAACTCGCCGAACGCGCGCAGTTTGACCGTCAGGCGGTGTCGATCGATGATCAGCCCGTCCTTGCCCTCGATGCGAACTTTGCAAGTACCGCCCACGCCATAGCTGACCGCGCGCGACCCCAGCCGCGTCTCGAGCGCCGCGAGCCAAGGATCGTCTGCGTTGATCACGGCCGCGCCGTCCTCGGGCAGAACGCCCACGATCTCGGAATTCGTCTGAAAGGTGGTCTCGATCGTCCCGAAGCTTTCCAGGTGGTCGGGGCCGATATTGGTGAGCACGCCGACCGTGGGTTGAACCACGCGCGCGAGCTCCTCGATCTCCCCCTTGCGGCAGGCGGCGAGCTCGAAGACGCCGTAGCGATGTTCAGGCAACAGCTCGAGCACGGAGAGCGGCACCCCGATCTCGTTGTTCCAGTTGCCCGGCGTCGCGCACACGGGGCCGACCCCGGAGCAGATCGACTTGAGCATCTCCTTGGTCGTGGTTTTCCCGTTGGAGCCGACGATGCCCGCGACGGGAATGTCGAAGCGCTTGCGGTGAAAGTGCGCCAGGGCCTGAAGGGCCTTGAGCGTGTCGGGCACCTCGACGACGTGCGCCGGCCTCTGCCCCGCGGGCGTGCCCTTGCCCTCGGCGACGATCCAGCCCGCGCAACGCGCCGCGAGCTCGGGCGTCAGCAAATCGTGAGCGTCGATGCGCTCTCCCTTGAGCGCCCAGAACGCGTCCGAGGTCTTCAGGGCGCGCGTGTCGGTGACGATCACATTCACCACGGTCGAAGCGTCGCCATAAGTCAGGCGACCCCCCGCCGCGCGCGCTAGTTCACCCCAAGTCAGATCAAGTTTCATGATTTTAAAGCCGCGCGAGCGGCTTCACGGTCATCAAAAGGTATCGTCGTGTCGCGTAAAATCTGGTAGTCCTCGTGGCCTTTGCCGGCAATTAGGACAACATCTCCGGTCCGGGCCATGGCAATCGCGGTCCTTATGGCCTCGCCCCTATCAGGCACGATTCTATAATTTTGGTGGCCTGCGGCGATGACCCCCGCCTCTATGTCATTTAAGATTTCCGTTGGGTCTTCCGAACGAGGATTGTCGCTCGTGAAGACCGCATAATCTCCGCCGCCGCAGGCGGCAACCCCCATCGGGCCGCGTTTGCCCCGGTCGCGATCTCCCCCACACCCAATTACGGTGATAATCCGTTTGTGCGGCATAGATGAAAGGAGCTTTAAAATGTTCTCCAAGGCGCTCGGTGTATGTGCATAATCCACAAACACATGAAAGTCCTGCCCCTCTGAAATCATTTCAAGTCGTCCGGGAACGGCCCGAAGGGCCGAGATCCCCTGAAATACCTGGTCTGGTTTTGCGTTCAGTCCCAGCATCGCCGCGCTCGCCGCGAGGGCATTCTCGACATTATGTCGCCCCGGCAACCGCACGCGGGCGTTATACCGTTTGCCCCGGAAGGTTACACAAAAATCCGTTCCGTTCAAATCGGCGCTCTTTATCTCCGCTCTGAGATCCGTCGCGTTCTCCGTCAGCCCGAACCGAATGACCTCACACCCGACGGCCTTCTTGACGAGCAAATGCGCCCGCGCATCGTCGAAATTGAGCGCCGCAACCTTCGGCTTCTTCTTATTCCCGACCCGCGCGAGCAACTCAAACAGCCTTGCCTTCGCCAGGAAGTACGCGTCTTCCGTTTTGTGAAAGTCGAGATGATCCCGCGTCAGATTCAAAAAGATCGCCGCGTCAAAGTCGACCGCGTCGACTCGTTGCAGTGCCAGCGCGTGCGACGAGACTTCCATGAGCGCATGCGTCGCTTTCCCGTCGCGGAACTCCGCCAGCAGCCGCGTCAGCGGCAACGACAGCGGCGTGGTGTTCACCGCCTTCTCAAGCCGTTTGCCGTCGAGCCGCGTCTCGATCGTTCCCGCGACTCCGGCGCGTCCTCCCATCCCCGCGACGATGGCTTCCAAAAAATAAGTCGTCGTCGTTTTGCCGTTGGTCCCCGTGACCCCGACGACGGTCATCGCCCCCGACGGATGCCCGAAAAACGCGTCGGAAATCCCCGCCATCGCGGCGGCGACATCATCCACCTGCACCCAGGTGCCCTTGAGCACCGCCGGGGGCGGCGGCGGCTCGAGCTCGCTGATGATCGCGACCGCCCCGTTCTCAAGCGCCTGCCG
>JAYTIP010000320.1:0-1754 GCA_043731745.1 Elusimicrobiota bacterium
GGAAGAAGGAGCTCGAGGGAGCCGATGCCGTGATTAATCTGTGCGGCGAGGGCGTGGCCGACCGCTTCTGGACCGAGTCGCGACGGCGGGCCTTGGTCGACAGCCGGCTCGCGCCCACGCGCGCGCTCACGGCCGCCATGGCGGAGGCGACGGTCAAGCCGCGCGTCTTCATCAGCGCGTCGGCGGTCGGCATCTACGGTCAGGACCGAGTCGAGGAACTCGACGAGAAGTCCTCTCCCGCGACCGGCTTCCTCGCCGATCTTTGCGCGAGGTGGGAGGCGTCGGCGCTCGAGGCCGAAAAGCTCGGCGTGCGCGTCGTCCTGCCGCGCATCGGCGTGGTGCTCGGCGCGGACGGCGGGGCGCTCAAGCGCATGCTCCCGCCTTTTCGGCTCGGGCTCGGAGGGCGCCTTGGCGACGGGCGGCAGTGGTTCCCGTGGGTCCACCTCGACGACGTCGTGGGGCTGATCGTGTCCGCCCTGAGCAACGAGAAGCTGCGGGGACCGGTCAACGCCGTCTCCCCTGAGTCGGCGACCAACCAGGAGTTTACCGCCGCGCTCGCACGCGCGGTGCGGCGTCCGGCCGTCTTCCCCGTTCCCGGCTTCGTTCTGCGCGCGGGCCTCGGGGAAATGTCATCGCTGCTGCTTGGAAGCCAGAAGATCGCGCCCAAGGCGACGCTCGACGCGGGCTACGCGTTCCGGCGCGCGGCGCTGGGCCCGGCTCTCGAACAAGCCGCGGCTTAGAAACAGCCGCGATTTACTAGGATACGGGCATGCGCGACGATCGGCCCAGCTTCGGCGAGGTGCTGCGCCGCCTGCGTGCGGCGGCGGGCTACGCGTCGGCGAGGGAGTTCTTTCGCACCTGCGGCGGACGAGGCTTCTTCGGGTGTTCCTACGAGCAGTACGCGCACGTGGAGAGCTCCCGCTCGGCACCGGGCGCGGCGCTGGCCGAGCGCGCGGCGACAGCCCTGCGCGTGTGGCAGTTCGAGGCGCGCGCGAGAGAGTACTTCACAGCGTATCTGCGCGCCGCGCTCAAGTCCGACGCGCTCGTCGACATGGCCGTAGCGAGCTTTTCCGCCAAAGCCGGAGGCGAGTCCTCCCCGCTGCGCCAGGCGTTCCGGCGCAACGTCGAAGAACGACGCCGGCGTCTGACCGACGTCCAGGTCCGCGCGATCCGCAAGGACGAAGCCTCGTTTTGGTGCTTCAACGTGCTTTGCTGCGACGACGGACGCTGGACGGCCGGCGATTTGGCCGAGCGCCTGGCTTTGCCTCGTGCCAAGGTCTCGCGCTCCTTGGCCGGCCTCGTCAAGGCCGGCCTGGCGGCCAAGGACCGCGACGGCCGCTGGCGCGCCGACACGCGCGGCAAGATTCACTCGTATCCGCGCCGCCAGACCTACAAGCCCGACCGGCTCGAGGACCTTTTGGCGCTCTATGACGCACGAGAAAAGCGCGGCGGCGAAACCGAAATGTACGAAGGGATGCTCCTTCGCGCCTCGCCGCGCGCGCTGCGCCACTTCTACTCATACCTCGCGCAGTCCGTTCTCGGCGCGGGCGTCTACGCGGTCGACGAACCGGGCGAGAGGGCGCTGTATCTCGTTGAGGGGCGCGTTCGGCGACTGGCCGATCTCCCCGCGCGCGGCTAACGCCGCTTCACTTTTTCCCCGCTTTCGTTCACGCCGGCTTCTGGGTCGCCCTAGGCCACTTGCCGCGAGCAGGCCGACCGCGCTTCGCGATATCCTGAGGGACCAATCCTCAAGG
>JAYTIP010000321.1:0-1987 GCA_043731745.1 Elusimicrobiota bacterium
CGTACATGCCGGTTCCCGTCGGTCTTGGCTCCCGGCATCGCGAAGAACAGGTCCCCCGCGACGACTTCGCGGCTGTCGTGACGCAGGCCGGACACGGGAAGATCCACGGGACCGGCGACGCGCCGCGGGTCCGCCGCGCGCAGGAGCTCGGCGAGCTGCATGGCGCGTGGCTCTAGCGCCGGGCCGTCGCCAGGGCCGTGTCGGCCGGGCGGTCGGGCGGCACGCCTTCGAGAGCGAGCAGGCGGCTGCCGACCCGCGCGAAGATCGGCGCCGCGACGAGCCCGCCGTAATACGCGCCGCGCGGCTCGTGGAGCACGACCAGAATGGTCCAGCGCGGCGCGGAGGCGGGAAGGTAGCCGGCGAAGGAAGCCGTGTAGGCCGTGGCCGAGTATTTGCGCGTGATGGGATCGATCTTGTGAGCCGTTCCGGTCTTCCCCGCCGCGCGATAGCCGGGGATGCGGGCGCTGGCGGCCGTGCCTCGGTCCACCACCGCCTCGAGCATGCGGGAGATTTCTTTAACCGCCCGCTCGGAGGCCACACGGCGCACCCGCACCGGCGCCTTGCCGTCTTCTAGGAGCTTCGGCTCCCACAAGATGCCGCCGTTGGCGATCGCCGAGTAGGCGCCGATCATCTGCAGCGGGCTGACGGCCAGGTTGTAGCCGTAGGACGAAACGGCGAGGCCGACCTTGGTCAGATCCGAAAGGGGCTTGAGCTCGCCCGCGCTTTCGCCGGGCAAGGGCGCGCCGGTCTTGGCGCCGAAGCCGAAAGCGCGCGCTTGGCGGTAGAAGCGCGACGCGCCGACACGCTCGACGACCTTCGAGATGCCGATATTCGACGACTTCTCCAGAATCTGCGCCAAGGTCATGTCCCCTTCCGGCTCGTGGTCCGTTATGGTTACTCCGGGGGTGATCTGATACTTACCGCCTTCCCCGTTGAAGGTCTCGTCGGGGCGCACGATGTTGTCGTCGACCGCCGCCAAGGCGGTGACGACCTTGAAGGTCGAGCCGGGCTCGAAGGCGTCCTGCACGAGCGGATTGCGCAGCGGGTTGGGCGGCCACACGGCCATCGCCAATATCTCGCCGTTGCGCGGGTCCTGGATGGTGACGCTGCCCTCTTTGAAATTGCCTTTCTCGCCGCCCTCGCGAAGGGCTTCCTCGGCGAGATACTGCGCGGTGCGGTCGAGCGTGAGCTTAAGCGGCTCCGGCTCGTCACCCGCGTCGGCGACGCTCTTATAGATGGTGCGGCCCTGGCCGTCTCGGATGACCTCGAGGCGCCTTGCTCGGCCGCTCAAGCGCTTGTTCTGCGACAGCTCGAGTCCGGCGAGCCCGTTGCCCTCGGTGCCCACGAGTCCCAGCACGCTGCGGGCGAGGTCTCCGTTGGGGTAGACGCGCTCCTGCGCGGGCACGAGGCCCAAGCCCTCGACGCGGGCTTCGGTGAGCGTCTGGAACTCCTCCTGGCTCATGCGCGTCTTGAGCCAGGCGAAGCGCGTCGCGGCGCGAGTCTTGCGAACGATCTCGGAGGCCGGCAACTTCAGCAGAGGCGCCAGTTTCGCGGCGAAGGCGTTGGGGTCCTTGATCATCGCCTTGTCGACAAAGCAGGACCACGAGGGAATCGAGCGCGCGAGCACGCGTCCTTTGCGGTCGAGAAGATCGGCGCGCGGCGCCGCTTCCTGCGCGGTACGCGCGAACTCACCCGAGGCGCGGATCGAGAGGTTGTCGTGGCGCAGGACCTGAAGATAGGCGAGCCGGGCTCCAAGCGGCAGGAGCGGCGCCATCGACAGGGAAGCGGCGACGGTCAGGCGCAGTCCGAGGTCCATGAAATCGTTTCTTAGCTGCGCGCGGGCCCGAGGAGCGGCAAGCGGGCCCACAGCCGGGGCAAAAGCCCCGAGGACTCACCCGTGCCGCCGGACAAGGTGCGCAGGGAATCCGGCGTGGCCGGGATCATTCCGAGCACGCGTCCTTTGCGGTCGAGAAGATCGGCGCGCGGC
>JAYTIP010000322.1:0-10632 GCA_043731745.1 Elusimicrobiota bacterium
GGGCCCGCTTCATTTGTTTTGATCAGGGACGGCCTATACCCCGGATTCTGTCCACCCTTGCGGGCTGTAGGACCATTTCTCTAAGCGGCTACCGGGCGGTCGTCCGTCAGCGCGGGACCGCGGCCGCGGGCGACAACTCGACGACGCGGCCGAACCGCGTCTTGAGGTCGTCGTCGCCGTGCATGACGACGACGAGCGCCTTGCCCTCCGTCCGCTCGAAGATGCGGCGCAGGATCACGCCCTTGCTCTCCGCGTCGATATTGGCGAGCGGCTCGTCGAAAATATAGAGGTCCGCGTCCTTCATCAGGCCCATGATCAACTCGGCTTTCTTCCTTTGCCCGGTGGACAGCTCTTCCGGGTCGCGATGAAGCGACCCTTCGAGACCGAACTCCCGCATGAGCTCCGCGAGGTAGCCCTTCTGAGGCGCGGTCAGTCCGTCGAAGTTCAGATTGTCGCCGATCGTCCCGGGGATGAAGTGATGAGGTGCCAGGCAGGCGCTGATGCGCCCGATTCCCAAGGTCCGGGCTTCGCCCGTCTGAGGGACGAGGAAGGTCGAGAGGAGGTTGGCGATCGTCGACTTGCCCGATCCGTTCCGGCCGCTCAACAGGACCTTGTCCGTCTTACCGATCCTGAGATCGACGCCAGAGAGGACGGCCTTCTCTCCGTACCCGAACGACGCGTTTTCCAAGGACGACTCGGTCGCGCCCGTATCGACGGGCGCGCGCGCTTCCGCCGCGGACAGGTAGTCGCGCACGCGCCGTACGAGCGCGTCGTTCTTAGCGAATTCCGGGAGCTTCTGGACCAGGGCCCGCAGGGAGCCGACCGCGGCCCAGAAGGCGCTCATGAAGGCCATGAAGCCGCCCATGCTCATCCGTCCGTGCATCATCTCGAAGCCGCAGGCGATGATGACGAGCATCTCGACATACGACATGATGACGCTCGCCGCGGTGTTGTGCCGGCCCGACGAGCGGACCCGCTCGTACGAGATGCGGGTGAAAGCGGACAGGCGCTCCGATAACGCGGACGACACGCCCGGAGCGAGGCCGAAGAGATTCACGCTCCGATACGCCTGCACGGAGCGGGTCAGAAAGCCGCGCAGCCGGCCCTCTTCTTCTTTTTCCTCCGCGGCGTGGCGCTTGATCGCGGAGCCGTAGCGGTTGGCCAGCAGGATCAGGAAAGGAGCGCAGACCGCGAGCAGGGCGGTGGCGCGCGGCGAGAGGCGGATCAGGAAGGCCGACGCCGCCGCGAAGACGGCGATCCCGGCGGAGATTTCGAGCGCCAGGTCGATCGTCGCCGTGGAGGCCGCGAGGGACTCGTCGTAGATGCGGGAAGCCCAATAGGCCGGAGGGAAGGCGCCGGCGGCCTCGAACGGGAGCCGGTAGTACTTGCGCGTCATTTCCACCGTCAGATCGCGCAAGACGGTCTGCTTCAGCGCCTGCGTCTTTAAATTCTGCGCGAGGTTCAACAACCGCCACGCCGTCGCGATGAGGATGAAGGAGACCATCATGGCGACGAAGCGCGGCATGTCCTTGGCCGCGATGCCGCGGTCGAAGATGTTTTGAAGGAACAGCGGCGTCAGCACGGCCGTGCCGGCGTTGAAGACGAGGCTCAGCAGCAGCACGACGCCGAAGGCGCGCCGGTGGCGGCGGAGAATGAACGCGAAGGAGCTCACTTCAGGGCCTCGTCGACGAGGAAGTCGGCCGGACGCGGGCGAAGCAGACGGTCGAGGAAAAGGACGATCCCGCCGGCGCCCGTGGCCAGGTCGCAGTTGATGCGGCTGAGGCCGTTGCCGAGGAAGGCGGTCCCTTCGTCGCTCTTGATGGCGAAGGGCTTGAGCCCCGCGGCGATCTTGTAGGCGCTGTTGAGATATTTCCGGTCTCCGGTCTCGAGGAAGGCGTCGAGGTGGAACTCGCCGAGGCCCGTCAGGCCGTCGTTGCGTCCGGGCCAGACCGCGTATTTGCGGTCGCAGTCGACGAAAATCTTCTCCACCAGATCGTGATAGCGCGATTCCTTGCGCGCCCGAAGGAAGCGCAGGGCGGCGATGCCGACGCCGGCGCTACCGTGCTTCCAGTAGGGCACGACGATCTCCTTGGCCTCGGTGTTGCGGCGCCAAGTCAGGCCGCCTGCGGCCATCTCGTCGGCGTGAGCAATGTCGAAATCGAGGGCCCGCACCGCGGCGTCTTCGAAGCTCTCGACGCCCGACGCGCGCCCGAGATACAGCAGGAAGAGACCGATGCCGCTGGATCCGTGGCCGAGCCCGAGGCTGACGAGGCCGTCTTTCGCCGGCCAGCACAGCCCGCCGTCGCGCGCCTGCGCGCTCGCCAACAGCGCGCGGCCCGCGGCCTGCGCCTCGTCGAGGTAGCGGCGCTCGTTGGTCTTGAACCAGAAATGAAGGTTCGTCATGCCCCAGCCGGCCATGCCGTGATACAGGTCGGAAGAGGAGGCCAGAAGCGGATGTCCGGAGGCCTTCGCAAGCGTCTCATGCGCCTCGCGCGTCTTTCCCAGGTCGAGCAGGGTCCAAGCGACGCCGGACAGGCCGAGATAGAGTCCGGGAGGGCAGCCCTGTCCGGAAGCTCCCGCCTTGATCAGCCAATCGACCTGAAGCGGATCGACTGTTCCGTCGACCTTGTTCAACGCGTGCAGAACCCCCGCGGCGCCGTGCGCCAGGCTGACGGGGTTCGTGTCGAAGACCAGCGTGTCGGCGGGAAAGAGACGGTCCTTGCGATGAAGATCGGCGTTGGCGCGGATGAAGCGGCAAGCCTCGGAGATCGTGGTCGCGAGCTCGTCCGGTGAAACGCTCGCCGCGAAGTCGTCGGTGTTGATGTGAAGCGGCCCGCCGGTCTTGAGCCGTGATTCATATCGCGCGAGCAGGGCGCTGGGGCGGGGCCGGTGCGCGGGGTCCTCGTGCAGGAGGAGGCCGATGATCTCGGACAGCTCGGCGGGCAGGCCGAAATCGCGCGAGTGCTCGGCCAGGCTCTCTTTCCACACATCGGGCTTCATCCCCATGGCGAAATTGGCGTGGGTCAGCAGGAACACCATGATCGCGCCGACGCCGTAATAGTCGTCTTCGACGGACGCGGCGGCACCGGGCGCCTTCTTGGTATCGACGAAGCCCGGCGTGGCGATGCGCTCTCCCATCTTCCCGTCGAGGGCCCGGGCGCCTTCGAGATCGATGATCCGGACGTCGAGCGTGTCGGGGTGGATGAGGATGTTATTGGCGGAGATGTCGCCCCACAGGACGCCGCGCTCGTGAAGAGCGTCGACGATCCGGGCCACCTTACAGATGATGTCTAGGCTGTCGTCGAAAGATTTCGCGACGGATTCCCGCGTCGGCCGGGTGTTCAGCGCGAAGCTCGTCCGGGAGGAGAAGCCCTGCAGCGTGAGATAGCCCTCGATGTATTCCTCGGCCATGAAGAGATGCTCCCACTCCTGGAACAGCTCGACGGGCTTGGGCGCGACGCCCAGATCCTCGACCTTCTTGAGCATTTCGTACTCGGCGCGTAGCATGTCGACCGCGTCGCGGTCGGGGAAGAAAGTGTGCACGTGGGGCCGGGCCTCTTTGAGCACGACGCGCTTGCCGGAAACCGCGTCGAGCGCGACGTAGACGCCGCCGGTCGTGGAGAAATGAAGCGCCCGCTCCACGGTGTAGCGTCCGTTGAGGGGCGCGCCCGCGGGCGAACCCGCGGCCTCGGGGAACGGCTCGCTGACCCAGGAGGGAAGACCGTACACCGGATTGCGCGCGTCCTCGACCTCGCTCCCGTCCGGGGCGACCAGTACGGGCAGGCGCGAACCGTCGGCCTGAAGCCGGTTGTTCGGCCTGATCCCGCCGAAGCGGTAGTAGAGAACCTTGCTGTCCTTGTAGCGCTTGTCCGACAGGATGTACGGACCCCGAAACCGACGCGTCAGGGGTTCGAGCCCTTCGAGCAGCGCCTTGAACTCCGGGAGATCGGCGGGGTAAATCGTGATGAACTTCCCCGAGCCGCCCCGGCCCCAGGACTTGGAGCTCGTCATCCCGAGGGTCTTCGCGTCCGCGAGGAATTTAAAGGACACCCCCCGCTCGATCAAGTAGGACGCGACGACGCGCAGGAGTTCCCGGGAATCCGCGGGGACCGTGGAGAGATGGATCTTCCAGCCCTGAAGCGGCAGGGCGTTCTTCTCCCTATGGCAGTTGATCCAGACGCCTTTTCGGACGATCTTCCACTCGTCGTCGATCCGGCTTTCGATGAAGGCCAGGTAATCGGCGGCCTCCACGGGCTTTTGGGTCAACGGCTCGTAGAAGCGCTTGTCGGCGGCGAGGAAGTATTCCGTTTCCATGATTGCGTCTCCTTGCGTCAGTTGACCGAAATCGTCCCCGCCCCGCCGCGCAGGACCGGCCCGACGGACTTGCAGTCGTGATCGCGCTCGTTCTCGACCTCGCCGGACTTCACCGACGCCGAGACGCAGACCCCCGCGGCCAAGGCCGAGGCGTCGTAGCTCAGGTCGCCGACCTCCACCGACGCGTCGAGCTTGCCGGTCACCGGACCGATGTCGGCCGTGCCGAGCTTCAACCGGACGGCCAACCGCTGCTTGGCCGGTACTCCGATCGTCACTTTCGCCTTTAAGCGCCTTCCGGTGCGAATCGTCAGCACGCCTTTCGCCGCGTCGAAAGACGCCGTGCTGCTCTCGAGGTCACGGGCGGTCGGCGCGCTGCTACCGAAAAACCAGCCGTGCCGCTCCGCCTCGAATTCGACCCGAAAGGTCATCGCGCCGCCCGCCGTCGGCGCCACGGACAGCGCCCCCTGATCCATGTCGACCTGAATCCGCTGCTCGGGCTTGATCTTCACGCTCTCCGACACGATCTTTCCACCGGTGGCGACGGCGGACAACGGCAGCGACAGCAGCAGGGCGATCATCGGCATTTTCATGGTTTTATCCCGTGACATTTTTTCGTGCGGCTTAGCAGTTGCTGCTCATCGTGCTGCAGGCGCTGTAGCTCTGAGAGCTGGCCATCACGCCGTCCTGGTTCGGGCCCTTCTCGATCGGCAGTCCCTGCAAGCTCAGTATGTTCGTCATTGTCGTGTTCTCCTTGTTTGTCGTCGATCGTCTTAACAGCTGGTGCTGACGGTGCTGCAGGCGCTGTAGGTCTGCGAGCTGGCCATCACGCCGTCCTGGTTGGGGCCCTTATCGACCGGCAGTCCCTGCAAGCTCAGTATGTTCGTCATCGTCGTGTTCTCCTTGTTTGGTTATTTGACCGAAATGATGCCCGAATGCCCGTGCAAGGTCGCGCTCGCGGTCTCGCACGGAAAATCTCTCTTGTTCTCGACGACGCCGTCGTTAATCGCCGCTTTGACGCAGGCTCCGGGCGCCAGGGCGGAGGCGTCGTATTTGATAATGCCGTCGTTGATGAAGGCGTCGAGCTTGCCGCTCACCGCGCCGATCTTGATCTCGCCGTCCGCCAGGTTCAGGTCCAGAGGCTGCTGAGCCGGGACTTCCACCGTGACGACGGCATCGAGGTGTTTGCCGGTGCGGATCGTCAGCGTTCCCTTCGCGGCGTCGAAGATGGCGGAGCAGTCGTCGTAGTCGCGCTGGGACGGGCCGACGCCGCCGAAGAAGCGGAACATCGAGCGGGTCTCGTCGGGCACGAATTTGACCCGGTAGGTGATGACGCCCGCGGCGGACGGCGACACGGTGAGGTAGCCTGTGTCCATGCGGACGCTAATGCGCCGGTCGGCTTCGATCTTGACCTGGTCGGAGGCCACCTTCCCTTCGGCGGCGGCGAGCAACGGCAAAGACAACAGCAGGGCGATCACCGGTTTTCTCATGAAGGCGTTTCTCCTCAATCCGACAGTCTCTTTTCGCTGCACATCTTTTCTGGATCAATTTATATGCCAACTAACAGAAATATTTATTTTCACATGAAATAAACTCCTAGATTGCTATAATGACGACATGGCCAAGCTGCCCATCCTCGTCGTGGAAGACGATCCCCTCGCCCGCAAGGTCATGGCCGTCCAACTCAAGGACCACGAGGTCGAATTCGCCGAGAACGCGGCTCAGGGCCGCAAGCTCCTCGAGTCCGGCCGCCACGCGGTGTGCTTCCTCGACCTCCAATTGGGCGACGGCGAGCGGGCGGACGGGCTGGACCTGATCCCCTTAGCCGTCGCCCGAGGCCTCTATACGGTGGTCATGTCCGGTCACGACGCCGAAGCCGTGGTCGAGCGCGCGTACGCTCTCGGCTGCGACGACTTCTACTCCAAGGGCAACGAGGCCAGCAACGTCGCCTCGGTGCTCGCGCGCTACCTCAATAGGAAGGACGGCGCCAAATCCGATGTCTTCGCCGAGCGCTTCGTCACCGAAGACCCCGAAACCCGCGCCGCCGTCAAAGAGGCACTCAAATACGCGCCCTCCGAGCTTCCGATTCTCCTCCTCGGTCCGTCTGGCACGGGCAAGACCAACCTCGCTCGCGTCCTCCACGATCACTCCGGTCGCGCCGGAGCCTTCGTCGCCATCAACTGCTCGGCCTACACCGAGGATCTCCTCGAGGCCGAGCTGTTCGGCTATAAGAAGGGCGCGTTCACCGGAGCCAACGACGGCCATAAAGGGAAGCTGCTCGCGGCCGACCGCGGCACCTTGTTCCTCGACGAGATCGGCTCGATGAGCCTCAAGATGCAGACCAAACTGCTCAAGGCGATCGAGGAGCGCTCGTTCCATCCGCTCGGCTCGGAAAAAATGGAAACCTCGCGCTTTCGCGTGATCAGCGCGACGCTCGAGGACGTCCAAGCGTTGATCAAGGCGGGCAAGATGCGCTTCGACTTCTTTCAGCGCATCCACGGACTGACCGTCGAGCTCAAGGCCCTCGCCCGCCGCAAGGACGACATCCTTCCCCTGATCTCCGCGCTCGGACGCGGCGGCAAGCGCCTGGTCTTCACGCCCGAGTCCAAGCAGCGCCTCCTCGCCCACGACTGGCCTGGCAATGTCCGCGAGGTCAAACGCTTCGTCGAGCTCTTGGCCGCCGGCGAGGACGGCCGCGTCACGCCCGAGGCCGTCGACCGCCTCTTGAAGACCGTGCGCGCCGAAACCGGAAGCGCCGGCTCGTTCGCCAGCGAAGAGCAATACCGATTCGCGCTTGAAAACGGGCTCACCGCCGCGGTGGACCGTTTTTCCGACGATCTCATCCGTCGTAACCTCGACGAGAATGGCGGCAAGAAGACCACGGTGCTCTCGGACCTAGGCATCTCGACGCGCATCCTCTACGCGGCGATCGCGCGCATGCGCGGGCAGCGGAACGAACCGTGAACCTCGACAAGCTGATCCACGATATCAACTCGAAGTGCTCGAGCCTCAAGGACGCGGCTAAGCTGCTTCCCGACTCCTCTGCGACGGAGCGAAGGGAGCTGCTCTCCTTGATGGTCCAACAGGCCCGAGCGCTGGCCGACGGACTCGCCGCCTTCGAGCGCGCGCCGTGAGGCCGCGACTCAACACCAAGACCGGCGCCCGCGTCCACGGGCAGATGAAGCTCGCCCGCCTGCTCGAGGCGCCCGAAGCCGAGCTCGAACGCCGGATACTCGCGCTGGAAGCGGGGGCGGTGTTCAGCCGCCTTCTCGAGTCCGGCGTCGTGACCCGCCGAGTCCCCGAGCACGCGCGCTTCGCCAACCGCCGTTTCGCGGGCCACGCGCTGCGCGCCTTGAGCGAGGGCCTGCCCGAGCTCGCCGACGGAACCGGCGACCTGGCGAAGCTCATGCAGAGCATCGGCCAGGAGGACTTCGCCTCCAACTTTCTCGGCGACGACGGCCGCACCGACGCGCAGCGCGCCAAGGCGTGCGGCATCACGGTCGAGGACGCCCGCCGCCTACGCGAGTTCGTCGACAAGCTCTATGTGCAGAGCGAATTCGAGGCCCCCGCGCCGCAGGCCGCGAAGGACCCGACCTTCAGCGCCCTGGCGGGCATCTCCATCGAGGACGGCAAACCGGTCCTCGCCTTCTTTCACCGCGAGATCTGGGACAAGCGCTACGACATCAACGACGAGCGCCGCCGCGACCTCGCCCTCGACCTGCCCGCCCGCGACGCCAAAAAGGCGGAACAGCTGTTGCGCGAGCTCGAGTTCATCGATCAGCGCAAGACGACCCTCTTCCAAGTTCTCGAGGCCGTCCTCGAAACGCAGGCCGCCTATCTCGTCAGCGGCGACGCCGAGAGCCGGGTGCCCCTCACGCAGAAGGCGCTGTCCCAACGGCTCGACATCTCGCCGAGCGTCCTCAACCGCCTGATCGCCAACAAGTCGGTCGAGCTGCCTTGGGGATTAGAGGCCTCGTTGTCGGTCTTCGTGCCGAGCCGCAAGTCTCTGCTGATCGACAAGCTCCACGACCTGGCTCTGGCGCGACCCGAGCTCTCTGACGAGGGCCTGCGCACCGCGATCCGCGAGGAGCACGGCGTGGAGCTTTCGCGCCGCTCGATAGCTCAGTACCGAAAGGAGCTCGGGATGGGCTCAGTTCATAGCAGAACTCCGGGAAAGAGGTGACGCCATGGCGATAACCCCGGAAGAGACGGTTCAGAAACAGCTAGAAGCTTACAATGCTCTCGATGTCGAATCATTCGTGGCCTGCTACGCCGACGATGCCGTCCTTTTCAAAAATGGATCAGAGCTGATGGCCGGCAAGGCGATTCTACGCGAACGCTACGGCAAGCTCTTCACGGCGAACCCCGACTTACGATGCGTCGTTGTTCGAAGGGAAACGGGGGCCGGCACGGTGACTGATCACGAGATCGTCACTGGGACGGCGATCGGAGAACTCCGCGCCCGGGTCCACTACGAGGTGAAGGACGGTCTAATCCGCCGGGTCGACATCTTTACCGGCAAGGGTCCCTAACCGTTTGCGCTCATCCGTAAATCGGCGGAAGCTATGAGCCAAACGGGGGGGTCCCAGACTGACCCGGGTCTTTCGACCCTGTGCGGGAACGAAAGATCAGCGTACACTCGTAAGAACCTGTAGCTCGGGGAATTGGCCCCGGGGTATCCACGATCCGACCGCAATCGGATGAGTCCAGGAAGCGCGCAACGCTTCCTGGATCTTTTTTGTGCCGGTTAGCTCGAAAGCGGCCATTGGCAGAAAAATTGATCATGGAATAGTTGATGGCGAAAATGTAAGATTGAGTCGTACGGAGAAAACCATGCAAGAGCAGACTATGCCGGTCCAAAGCGTCGAAATTTTCAATCTGGCCATTCATCAGGACGCCGTGTACGGTGAAGCGAAAATCGGAATCGTCGGCTAATTTGACCCGACAGTGACGGCGGCTGCCAGGCGGTCGTTCGCAGACGCGGTCATCGCGGCTTATCGCGGCTGGCATGCCCTTGTTGAACGGCACTCCGGCTGGGAGGACGCGAAGTTCGTCCTCATCAACGACCTGTCTCGAAGCGCGGTCCCCCCCACCTCTTTCGCCGATGAGAAAGAGGTGGGGGTCGCGCTGAGAAAGCTCCTTGATCGCGCTCCGGATCAGGTCTCGGCCGAGCGCCTCCAGCAAAGCCTGTTCTACCTCGAACAGCGCCCGGGCCGCCGAGTGACGAAAGACGACGTCGAGCGTCGAGGGATTCCCTGGCGGCAATTTGACGACTCGGTCCTCGATGGGCTTCGCGACGAATTCAATAATTGCCGCCGGGATCTCGTGGATTCGGGCCAGCTGACCCGCTCCGAGTCCTTGTCGCGCTACGAACGCCGGATGGGCGAGCCGGGCGTCGCCGAAAATATTCGCGCGCTCGGCGAGACGCATCTCCGACGCCTTTACGACGCCTTTCCGAATTTATCTCGCGCGAACTTCGAGGCCCGGGAAGTCTCGTCCGGCCGGCCCTGGACGAACATGGTCACCTTCGAGGACGATCGAATCCGTCTCGTCGCCAATCGGGGCGAATTGTCCGATCTCGGCGAGTGGCGCCGGGGCTTTTTGGCGCTGCACGAGGTCGCGGGGCACGTCCTCCACTTCACTCAGCTTCTCGCCGACGAGACGCTGCGCGCGCAGACGCCGGACCGGCTGTGTCTCGCCATTCACACGTACGACGCCTATTTCATCGAAGGAGTCGCCCAATTCATCACGTCCGTGTACCTTGATCGCATCGCGCCCGGACCGACCTTGTTGCGCATGGATGTAAAACGGTCGGAGGTGTGGTTCGCCGTCAGGCACAAGAATCTCTCCGAATTGATCGATGGCCGGATCGACCCCGCTCGCGCCGCCGCCCGAGAGGCAGAGTATGTCGGAGGCGAAGAGTCGAAGCTTCGGGCCGTTTACGAAAAGATCCTCGAGGACGCGTTCTTCTGCTGTCAGACGCTCGTCTATCTTCCATCGCACCGCGCCTTGCTTCCGGCTTTGGACTTCGACGATGCCCGCCTGGCGGAATTTCTCGGAGCGCTGCTCACCGGCTACCACACACCCGGCGACCTCGACCGGCTCGTCGTCACGGCGCCTTCGGCGTGATCCGCGGCCTTATCGCCGCCGCCGCTTGGTCCTGCGCGGCTGCCGCGCCGCCGCAAGGTGAGATCACCGTTGGAAATTTCCCGTCGAATGTCTACGAAGTCCGGCCCGAACGCTCCACATCCTATTACGACCTGGTGTATTTAAGCCAGGTAGGGCAGCCGCTGGTCGAGCAAAACGAGGTCGGAGAGATCA
>JAYTIP010000323.1:0-5933 GCA_043731745.1 Elusimicrobiota bacterium
TGACCACCTCGCCGCTGGGCAGGCGCTTGGTGTAGATCTTCATCGAGATAGTGCGGGAACCGGCGTCTTTAGGACCCGCGACATTCACGACGATCGCGCCCCCGCCTTCCTTAACATCGCCGTACAGATCGGTCATGCCATAAGAACGCGTCGGGCCGTCGAGGCGAGTGCCGCGGGAGGCGTTGTTCCGGGTATCCGGCGTCACGGCGCCGGTGTTGTCGTTGGCCGCGATCTCGAGATCGGTCTCATGCTTCGTGAGAGCGATGTTGAATACCTCCGTCGCTCGAGCCACAGCCTGGGTCAAAAACGCCGCCAACTGGGGCGCTTCCTGGTCCTTCTGAATCTGTCCGCTGTCCTCGGTGTATTTTTTGAGACCGTCCACTAATCGGCTTTCCCACACGGCGCACTTCGCGGGAGACGCAAAGGACTTGCCACCCCACGCGGGAGTTTCTTTGCCGGGACCGAGGACGAAGTAAATCATCGCGACATCGCCGGCCGATTCCGGTTTCTCGGCCCACTCGCGCACGTTCGTTCCCAACACCGCCGAGTTCGTTCCTTTCCCTAGGAAGGTCTTACCATTCGACCCATTGAGGACGAAGCTCGCGATGCGATCACCGGCAGCCTTGCGCGCGGCGGCGTTGTCCTTCAGGATCGCGGCGAGGGCGTTGACCGGATGCTCGGCGGGTTTGGTCGCGGTCGCCGTCTTTTCGCCGTCAGCGGCGAGCGTCCGAAGGGGCGAGGCCCCGACGGACGCGATCACCAAGACGGCCATGATGGGATAGAGGGGTTTCATGGCTTCTCCGGTACGACGATTGCGTCTGTTCCTATTGTATCTCCAGGCGCTATTTCGCGCCTGGGCCTAAAGACCTATTGAGCCGCCGCCGTTGCGCCCGGAACCTTGGAGCGCACCTCGGTCACCCGCTTGTCGATGTTATCGAGCCAGCCGGTCTGCGCGTTCTGAACTCCGACCACGGTCGCCTTCATCGCCTTGACCGCGTCGCTGGCCGCCGTCTTGGCCTTGTCCGCCTCCGGTTGCTTGGTCTTATCGGCATCCGCCGCTTTCTTCGCCGCGATGGATGCGTTGATAGCCTCGTCAGCCTTGGCCTTGCGCGTGTCGTAAGAAGTATCACCGCCCTTGCCGCCGGTCGCGTTGCCGGTGATCCCGTCCTTGTCACCCTTGATGGTCTCCGCGGTCGCATCCGCAGGAGCGTCGACGGGCTTGCCTTCCAGGCTGCCGGTGTAGGTCTTGAAGGCCGCGTTCGTCTTCTGCGTGACGTTGATCGGCGAGCCATCCACCTTGGCACCGCCCATTTCGTCGCCGCCGACGACGTTGGCCAATTCTCCGATGATGGCGGGATCCTTGCTCGGTCCCAGCGCGCCCCCCGGAAGACGTCCGTCGATCGTGCCTTGGGCCTCGGTTAAGGCCTTCAGCTTGCCAGACACCTCGGTGCGGCTCGTGCTCAGAACGTTCTGGATGGCGCCGAGCTTGCGGCCGTTGTCGCCCGCGACGAGGGTCGAGGGAGACCACTCCTTGGACGAGCCCAACTCAACGTTCGCCAGGTCCTGGCCCGCCGCAGCCGTCACCTTATCGAGCGCTTCGCGAGCCTTGGTCGCCTTGTCGACCGCGGTCTTATAAAGGTTCGAGTAGGTTTCTCCCTTCTCGGCCTCGTCCTTCGTGACTCCCGCCTTTAACGAATCGATCGCCGCCTTGCTGGCATCCAGCGCGTCCTTCTGGAGCGAAGCCACCGAAGGATTCATGCTCGCGAGGGCCCCGATGTCGGGCTTCTGAGTCGGGAAGACGCAACCATCGGTGGTCTCACCGACGAGAGCCTTCTTGATCGAGCTGTACTCCGCCGCCTCTTTGTAGCGGGCGGTCGCCTGGTCCACGTCGTTGACCTTGCCCGTGCCGTCGGGCTTCATGATCGATCCCAGGTCCGAGCAGGCCGTCTTGAGGTTGTTTGCGTCACCCGTGGAATTACGGTCGGAGATCGGCTGATCACCATTGACGCCATCGGTCCCAGTCGGGGATTTGCCTTCGGCCTTGGGGTCGGCGGCACCCTTGGCAGCTCCCTGGACGATGTCGCATTTAGTCGACGTCTTGGTCAAAGAGTCATAGTACTCCCACTGACCCGAAGTCGCATTCTTACGCGTACCGCTCGTTTTGTCATCTGCCGTCGATTTAAGCGGACCGGAATATGAGCCGCATTTGAGGGAGAAAGCATTCGCGTCGCTGCCAGCCATAAGCTTGTCCGCGCCGTCCATGAGGCCCTTCGTGATCCACTTGCCGACCTCACCCGCCGACGCCTTAAGGACGTCGTTGCGGATGCCGTAGAGAAGAAGGTCGGTGTCTTTGAGCTTGCGCTTTTCGAACTCGAGCTTGAGATTCTCCATCATGCGTTCCTTCGCCTCGATGAAGGCCAAGGACTCGCCGACGCTCTTGCTGCCGCCGGGGCCCGCGCCGCCGCCGCCCTTGTCGTTGGCGCCCGCGCCGCCCGCGCCGCCGCCGGCGAAGCCGGTGCCGCCGGTGGGAATCTGCTCGCTGGCCGCCGCGTTCAGGCCGCCGAGCGCGTTGCCCGTGCGGGAGAACGCGTCACCGGCGTTCGCGCCGGCCTTCTTGGTGCCGTCGAGACCGTTCGCGCCGGTGGGGCTGCGCGCGCCGGCCACGCCGCGGAAATTAGGATTGGAGCGGACGAGGTTCAGACCGCCGCTGCCGCCGCCCACGCCGTTGCTGCCGGCCGCGGGACCGATGGGCCCGAGGCTGGCGCCCGCCGAGGAGCCGCCGCTCGCCGCACCCAGGCCGCGAAGGCCCGAGCCGCCGACGGCGATCTTGGGAATGGGAAGAGGAGACTTCTTCACGGCCGCCGAGGCCGCGCGAGACGCCGCGCCGGCGAGAGCGTCTTTAAGGTCGCTAGCGGAGCTAGCGGCCGGCGGAGCGGAAGCCGCGACTTGAGGAGCAGCGGAGCCCGCCGGAGGCTGCTGTGCGGCGCCCGGGCCCATCACGAGGGCGCTGGGGTCACGCACATTAAGAGGAGTGATGATGTCGCCGGCTCCGCCGACAGCTCCGCCCTGGGCGATGCTGTTGTTGCCGTTCTCGTAGGGGCTCGAGCCGTTGCCGAAGAGGTTGGAACCGCTGCCGCCCTGGCCGCCGCCGAAGCCGCCTTTGAGCTCCGAGCCGCTCTCGGGGGCCATCATGAAGTGCTCCGCCAGCGGGGCCATGAACAAGGTGCCCAGGCCGGCGAGGATGAAGGCCAAATCCTTCTTCTTGAACTGCTTAAGACGATCGAAGAGGGTCAAGCCCGCGCCCATGCCTTTGACTTTCACCTGCGGCTTCTGGGCGTCTTTGAGAGTGGGAATCTTGGGTTGCTGATCCATAGTCATTTCTCCTCAGTCGGGATAGTTTAAGCGGGGTCCCGGGTCTTGTCAATGGAACGTCATGCCTTTAATCCAATTTTTACCAATGGGCGAATAGGAGGCCTTTTCCGGCCGGAAGCGAGTCCCGCACCCTCCCGAGGGGGTCTATGACGGCGGAGATCCCATTGGGGACGCAACGGACGAGATACTTGTCGTTTTCGACGGCGCGAAGGCGGGAGCGGATCATATGGAGCCGGGGATGGATGGTGCCCACGAAGAGGCCGTCGTTGGCCATCGAGAGGAGGTAATCCGCCCCCGCCAACGAGGAGAGGCGGGCGGGGCGCGAGGTGACATCGTCGAAGCAGGGAAGAAGGCCCACCGTGCCGAGGCCGGGAATGGGCACCGGAACCTCCTGCTTGCCCGGGACGACCATCGGGCGGCCGACGGGCGAGGGATGCAAGGCGGGCTGGTCGCCGACGACTTTGCCGTCGGGAGAGAACACCAACGCGTGGACCCAGGCGTATTGACCGAATAGGGGCTCGACGGGAGTATCGGTGCCAAGGGCGATGTAGAGCTTGGTCTTGCGCGCCAGTTCGCCCCAGCGACCGGGCCGGCGGTAAATGTCCTCGGGAAGCTGATACTGAGGGAAGACCACCATGTTGGCGCCCTTGGCGGCGGCGTCGAGGGCGAGGCCTTCGTAGGTCTTGAACAGCTCCTCTTGATGGGCGGCGCGCCAAGTCAGAGCGAAAGGCAAGTCGGTCTGGGCACAGGCCAAGGTGAAGGTCGGCGAAGGAACGGTCCTCGCGTCGTAGGCGCGCACGCGCGCCGCCCCCCATCCCCACGCGGCAGCCCCCAGGATGCCGGCGATGACGAGCGGCGCCGCCTTGCGGGCTTCCAAGGCCTGCCAGGTCAAGGCATTCAGCAGGACGAGAAAAAAGACGAGACCGGTTTCGCCGAGCGGCCGCGCGAGTTGCAGAAAAGCCGACGGCAGCGGTGCGTGCAGTCCCGACAGGAAGACGACCGTGCCGAAGAACGGACGCACCGGATTGTTGCACAGCCAAATGGGAAGGCTCCAGATCGAAGCGACGGCGAGCGCGCGCGACCACGCGGGCCACAGGCGCACGCGCCACACGCTCGCGGCGACCGCGGCGCCGAACGCGGCCCCCGTTAAGACCGCGGCCGCGTACAACCACCACTCGAGCCTCACGATCCAACTGAACAGCGAGGCGTAGTAGGCCAAGCCGAACGCGGCTCCGGCGACGGCGGCTTCCTTCCAAGATGAAGAGCGGCCCGCGCCCCACAGGAGCGGAATCCACGCCGCGAACAATAAGAAGCCCCAGCCGAGAGGGGGCGCGGCCAGGGCGAACAAAACGCCGGACACCAGGCCCGCCGCGAGGGCGCGACGGAAGGTCAAGAACCCAGGAAGCACATCAGCGCGCCGAAGAACCCGTCGGGACCGCAGCTGCCGGTGTTCATCTTACACATGTTCACCGACGCCGAGGTGCTGCTCGTCGAGGTCGGGGGCTTGATGCCGATGTCCGCGCAGTAAGAAGGCAGGTCGCAAGGCGCGTTGATCTTGTCGATGGCGTCTTTGAGCGGGCCGTCGCAAATGCTGTGGATCTGGCGCTTGTCGTTGTCGCAGGGATCGCAGTGGCACTGGTCGCTGCAATCGCCGCCCATGCGGTTATAGATGTCGTTGAGCGCGGTCTGATTCTGGCTCATCTGCTTGTAGTAGGGCTGCTTGGCCTTCTCGCACACCTGAACCTTGTTCGAGCACTCCGCCATCTTCTCCGGATCGAAGGTCGACGGGATGTTCGTGTCGGTCGGCACGGCGGGAGTCGACGGATCGAGGTGGGTCATGAGCAGGCCCGTGCCGTCGCCGGAGACCTTGCCGCCGTCGTAGATCACGCCGGTGTTCGTCGCCGCGAATTCTCCGGGGCAGTTGTTGTCGGCGTTGCAATTGTTGCCGACCGACAGCACCGCGCGGCCGTTGCCGGTCGCGAGCTGCACGAATGCCTTCTGTCCCGGGACGGTGTGCGAAGCCACCATGCCCTGGGTGAGATTGGCCTGAACCTTGATCGCGTTGCCGGCTGAAAGGCGCCCGGGTCTGCCGCCCGCGACCGCGTTCCCCTTGGGCGGGGTCCCCACCGCGCCGAGGCCGCCTTTGACGAAGTCGCCCGTCGTCGTGCCGCTCGCCGCGCCGCCCTTGCCGCTGAAAAAACCTTTACCCGCGTACGCGCCGTTGCTGCCGAAACCGGATTCCACCCCCGTCCCGACGCTGCCCGTACCCGTGCCGTTGCCCGAGAAGCCCGAGCTGCCGTTGGCGAATCCGCCCGCAAACGCGCTCTTGACCAGCCCCTCGCGCTCTCCGCCCACCTCATCGGTATTGAGCGCCACGGCGTTGCCCTCGCCGCGGTCCTTCGCGTCGTCGGCGTTCAGCACGCCCGCCACGCTGCCCGGCTTGGCCAGGTTTTCGCCGCTTCCCGCGCGCGATTCCAAATCCTTGCGGTTGCCCTTCACGAAATCAAGCGAGCCGCTGCTCCCGCCGCCCATTCCGTTGGCGTCGCCCCCTCCGGGGCGCA
>JAYTIP010000324.1:0-7045 GCA_043731745.1 Elusimicrobiota bacterium
CCCCACCCCTCCTATTTCATCGTCGCCGCTCTAAGCCGGATATTAGCGCGCGGGAAATGGGTCGACCAAACGACCATTGGCGGGACGTGGGACGCGCGCAATGTTTGCTCTCGAATTGCGCCGCGTCCCCGAGCGAGGGTCAATCCCGAGCGGTCCCGCCGAAGATCGATCCGCCGCCCGCGCCTACAGGTGGTGGCGCGAAGGATTCAGGAGGTGAACCGAAAGGTGACGCGGCCCCAGACTTCCGCGGCGCCGGACTTGGCGCCCGCGGCCTGGAACCGCCAGCGCGAGACGGCTTTGAGCGCGCGCGCGTCGATCTCAGGGAAGCCGGATGTTTTCTGGATCACGGCGCCGGGTTTGACGCGTCCATCGGGCAGAACTTGAAAGCGGACGGTCACGGTCAAGTCGAGGTTGCGGGTCGCGACCCAGTCGGGGCTGACGGGCGAGACGCGGCTGATGATGCGCCGGTCGCCAACCGGCCCGTCGAGGGAGTAGGAGACGCCGCCGCCTTCGGGGCCCTCGCCGCCGCCCTTGGCCTTGGCGTCGATCAGGTCCGCGCCGCCGCTGCCGGCGCCGTCGCCGGGATCGGTGGATTCGGCGAGCGCGGCGGCAGCACCCGCTTTACGCGCGCCCGCGAGCTCGGCCTGCCCTCCGCCGACTCCCCCGCCTTCACCGGAAGTGGATTCGCCGAAGGCGCCTCCGTCGCCGCCCTTGCCCGCGACGGGACCTCCTGCGGCGGGTTTTCCTTTACGCGCGGAGCCGCGCCCGCTCGGAGCCGGAGCGGCGTCGGCCGCGAGGACTTCGTCGGGATCGGACATCGTGGCGAGTGCTGAGGAGAGCTCGGCGCGCTTGGCGGCTTTCGCGGCCTTGGCTTCGGTGGCCAGGCGTTTCTTCTCGGCGAGCTCGGCGGCACGGCGTTCGGCGAGTTCACGGGCGGCCTCGGCGCGGCGCTCGGCTTCGGCGCGCGCGACGGCGGCCTTGCGCTCCTTCTCAGCTTTCGCGATCGCGGCGAAACGGTCGCGTTCGGCTTTGGCCTCCGCTGCCTTTTCCGCGGCGATTTGTTTCTTCTCTTGCGCGACTTCGTAGGCAGCGGCCTTCGCCGCGGCGGCTTTTTCGGCGACGACGGCTTTGGCCGCGCGGTCGCGTTCGGCGCGCACGCGCCGAGACTCGGCCTGTGCTTCGTGCGCGAACTTGAGCGCTTGCTGATCGGGCTTCGGCTTGGCTAAAGATTTGGGCTTGGGCGCGGCCTGTGCTTTGTGCACGGTGGAGCCGGGCTTGTTCCTCTTCGATTTCACCGCGGCGGGCTTCGGCGTAGGTTTGGGCTTGGGCGGAGGATCGACCGCGCCCTGCTTGACCTTCTCGGCCTCGAACTTGCCCTTGCCGTGTTTGGGCGGGCCCTCGGTGCCGTCGCCGCCGGGTGCGAGCTGAGGCAGCGGCGGAGGCGGCGGTGAGACGACGGGCGGAAGCGGAATGTCGGCGACGAATTCGATGGGCACCGCCTTTTCCGGCACGGCGAGCGAGCCCCAGTTGATGATGGGATTGAAGGAGATGAGCGCGCCGTGGGCGATGATCGCCGCGAGGTAGAACGGCGCCTCGTGGAACCAATCGGGCTCGATGTGCTCGCGCCAGGACATGCCGCAAGGATAGCCCGTGCGCGCCCGGCGCGCAATACTCATATAATGGCGATGTGACGGATCGCCGCTGGCTGCATTCCCACGCCTTCGATCTCGGCTGGTTCGCCGGGCCGCCTCTCTTGGCCGCTTTGGCGGTGCTCGCGATCCCCGCGTTGCGCGCGCCCGATACGCCGCCCTGGGGCTGGCTGCTGTTCGTCGTGTTCATCGACGTCGGCCATGTCTACGCGACTTTGTACCGGACCTATCTGGATCCCGAAGAATTTCCCCGAAGACGGTCCTTATATCTGTTTCTGCCCGTCGCGGCCTGGATCGGGGGCGTGCTGTTGTATCTGATGTCGCCGCTCTCGTTTTGGCGCGCGCTCGCCTACCTTGCGGTGTTTCACTTCGTGCGCCAGCAGTACGGGTTCATGCGCGCCTACGCGCACCTCGAAGGTTCGAAGGCGGTGTGGGAGCAGCGGCTCGAGGCCGCCACGATTTACGCGACGATGCTGTACCCGCTCGTGTATTGGCACTCCGATCCGGCGCGGCGCTTCTGGTGGTTCGTGCAGGGTGACTTCGTGACGATGCATAAGGTAGCCGGCCCTTGGGCCGGCTGGTTGTACGCGGCGGTGCTCGGCGCCTTCGCCGGACGCCAGTTGGCACGGCGGCAAATGGGTCTCGAGGTGCATCCCGGCAAGCTCGCGGTGGTGGGCTCGACGGCGGCGGCTTGGTACGTGGGCATCGTCGCGACGAACTCGGACTTCGCCTTCACGATCACCAATATCGTCTCGCACGGGGTTCCTTATTACGCCCTGGTGTGGCTGTACGGCAGCCGCGCCTGGAAGGACGGGAGCTGGCGGGAGACCTGGCACAAGCCCGCGGCGCTTCTCCTATTCGCCGGCGCGCTCATGCTGCTCGGTTACTTCGAGGAAGGCGTGTGGGATGTGCTCGTGTGGAAGGAGCACACGCGCGTGTTCTTCGGCGCGGCGCTGTCCTGGGCTCCCGCGGGCGCGCTCGCGGCCTTGCTCGTGCCCTTGCTCGCCCTGCCGCAGGCGACGCATTACCTGCTCGACGCCTGGCTGTGGAAGTTCGACGACAGCAATCCGCGCCTCAAAGAGCGAATTCTCGGCTTGACCGCTCCCTGAGGATGCGCGATAATTATTAGAACTTCATGATCGAGAGAAAGTGCCCCTCCTGCGGCGCGATGGTTCCCTTCCGGACCTCGATCATGCTCCTGGCCGTGTGCCCGTTTTGCCGCAGCCTCGTCCTGCGCAAGGACCTCGACATCGAAAAGCTGGGCGAGTCCGCCCAACTACAACCCGACGGCACCCCGATACAAGTCGGCGCGTCCGGCGTCTACCGCGGTGCCTCCTTTCAAATCGTGGGCCGCGTCCAGCTCAAGACGCCCTACGGGTTCTGGAACGAGTGGTCGTTGCTGTTCAACGACGGGCGCCAGGGCTGGCTGGGCGAAGCCCAGGGTACCTACGCGGTGAGCTTCAAGCTCGACGCCGCGGCTCCCGCGCGCGACAAGCTCGCGATCGGCCAAGAGCTGTCGCTCGGCAAGATGATCTATGAAGTGCGCGAGATCGTCACCGCTGACTATCTGGCCGCCGAAGGCGAGTTGCCCTTCCGCCCGCCGCTGGGCGAGTCCGCGCCGTCGGCGGACTTGATCGCCGAGGACGGCTTTTTCGCGACGATCGACTACTCCGAGGAGCCTCCCGTCGTCTTCGCGGGCGAGTATCAGAATTTCGACGCGCTCAAGCTCACCGGCCTCAAGGTCATCGAGGGCTGGGCATGAGCGCGCGGTTCAATTGCGCGCAGTGCGGCGGTCCCCTCACCTTGCTCGCCGAAGGCACCAGCGAGTCGCTCGTCTGTCCGCATTGCGGCGCGGTGCTCGACGCGCGCGACCCCAAGCACAAGATGCTGGCGCGCTACCGCGTCAAGCTCGGCAAGGCGCCGACCTTGCCCATCGGCACGATGGGAACTTTGCGCGGCGAGAAGCTGCAGGTCGTCGGCCAGCAGCGCCGCGCGGTGCGCTACTCCGGCGTGATCTACTCTTGGGACGAGTACCTTCTCTGGAACCCGTACAAGGGCTACCGCTGGCTCGTGGAGTCGAACGGTCACTGGACCTTGCTCAAGACGGTCGAAGGCAAGCCGAAGGAAGAAAAGTGACCGCGGCCAAGCTCGACTGCCCGAAGTGCAGCTCCCCCCTCGAAGAACACGAGATGGTGGCGGGCGTGTGCGTGTACGCCTGCCCGGCGTGCTTCGGCGTCATGTATGACAAGGAAGTGCTCGCCGTGCCGCTCAAGCTCGGCAAGATGTCGCCGACCTCGTGGAAGTGCCCTCGCTGCAAGGCCGCGATGGAGTCGGGCGGCGCCTACGATGGCTCGCTCGTCATCGACCGTTGCGCGGCGTGCGGCGCCGTGTGGTTCGACGCGGGCGAGATCCAGATTCTGCGCAAGCTGACGGGCGTCGAGAACGTGGCCGGCCGGGCCGTCGATCCCGAAGAGCCCGCCGAGCCGGAGCCTCAAGCGCCGAAGGGCGCGCTCGCTCGCCCGACCAAGACGGACGACGAGCCGGCGTCGCCGAAGCTCGTGCCGCCCGAGATGTCCAACGCCAAGAACCCCGACGCCGCCAAGGCGCCCACGGTCACCTTGGACGGGCGCGAGTACCAGCACTTTCAGACCAGCGCCCCCGTCACGACGGCGGTGTACGGCGAGTTCCCCTGGATCGCCCAGATCGGCGACGTCGCGCGCATGCGCGACTTCATCGATCCGCCGTTCATGCTGTCGCAGGAGGTCACGACGGCCGAGTCGGTGTGGAGCGCGGGCGAGTACGTCGAGCCTGAGGAGATCTGGGCCGCGTTCGCGATGCCGGGCTCGCCGCCCGCGAAGGTCGGCGTCGCTCCCGCCCAGCCGAACCCGTGGTCCGACCAGATGGGCGCGCTGTGGCTCACCTTCGCCGCCGCGTCCGTGATCTGCTTCGGCGCCTTCGCGGGTTTCGCCGCGATCGCGGCGAACAAGACCGTCTACGAAGGCAACTTCGCCGTCACCGCGACGGACGCGGAGCGCTCCCGCGTCTCCGAAGTCTTCGATATCCCCGGCCGCACCTCGAACCTCGAGGTCACGCTCGCCACGAACCTCGACGGGCACTATTCCTACGTGAACATGGCGCTCATCGACGCGGACACCGACCGGGCCTACGACTTCGGCCGCGAGGTCTCCTACTACCACGGCGTCGAGGACGGTGAGTCCTGGAGCGAGGGCGCTAGCTACGAGACCTTCATCGTGCCGAGCGTGCCCAAGGGACGCTACTATGTCCGCGTCGAGCCGGAGACCGACGCCCCGCAGCTCAACTTGCGCGTCGTCATGCGCCGCGACGTACCGCTGCTGCGCATCCCGCTCATCGCGATCCTTCTGCTTCTGCTGCCCGCGTTGTGGGGCGGCATCCGCAGCAGCTCGTTCGAGAACGAACGCTGGATGGACAGCGACCATCCGCGCACCTCCTCCGACGGAGACGACGATTGAGCCGATTCTATAGCGTCTACGCCGCCCTGGTCACATTCGCCTGCGTCTGGGCGCTGTGGACGGGCTGGTGGACCACGCCCGTCGAGAAGCTCACCGGCGTGCCCAAGTCCGTTCGCGACAATCCCGGTTCCTACCGCTCGCATTACTCAAGCTATCACCGATACTACGGAGGCAAGTGATGAAGAACATCCTCAACGCGCAGCACCTGATCGGCGCGATCGTTTATTCGGGTCTGGGCATGATCGTCTTCTCGGCGTGGTTCGTGATATTCGACAAGCTCACCCCTTATGATCTCTGGCAGGAGATCACGGTCAAGCAGAACCGCGCCCTCGCCACGGTGCTCTCCGGCTGCGCGGTCGCGGTCGGCCTGATCATCGCGGCGTCCATGCTCGGCTGAGCCGGTGACGATCGCGCTGTACGCCTCGCTCTTCCTCGTCGCCACCTGCGGGCTCGTCTACGAGCTCGTCGCGGGCGCGCTGGCGAGCTACCTGCTTGGCGACACCGTCCTGCAGTTCTCGACGGTGATCGGGGCGTACTTGTTCGCGATGGGCGTGGGTTCTTGGATGTCGCGCTTCGTGGGCAAGGGCATCGCGGCGCGCTTCGTCCAAGTCGAGATCATGGTGGGCTTGGTCGGCGGGTTCTCCTCGACGATCCTGTTCCTCGCCTTCGCGCACGCGGCGGGCTTCCGCATCCTTCTGTACCTCGTGGTCGGCATCGTCGGCATGCTGGTCGGCCTTGAGATCCCGCTGATGATGCGTATTCTCAAAGACCGCCTCGACTTCAAGGACCTGGTCTCCCAGGTGCTGACGATGGACTACCTGGGCGCGCTGTTTGCGTCGGTACTTTTCCCCCTGGTCCTCGTTCCTAAGCTTGGACTGCTCAACACGGCGCTGCTGTTCGGGCTCATGAACGTCGGCGTCGCGGCCGCGACTTTGAGGCTGTTCCGCGACGCGATCCCGCACCGCGCCGGCCTGCGCGCCGGCTGCGCGGCCGCGGCGGTGGCACTCACGCTCGGCCTCGTCTTCTCGCGCGCGATCGCGTCCAAGGCCGAGGGCGACATGTACGCCGACGAGGTGATCTTCTCGAAGTCGTCTTCGTACCAGCGCATCGTGCTCACGCGCTGGAAGGACGACTGGCGCCTGTTCCTCAACGGCAACCTGCAGTTCTCGACGATGGACGAGTACCGCTACCATGAGGCGCTCGTGCATCCCGTGTTATCGGCACATCGTGCTCCGCACGATGTCCTCATCCTGGGCGGCGGCGACGGTCTGGCGGCGCGCGAGGTTCTGCGCGATAAACGAGTGGACAAGCTCACTCTGGTCGATCTCGATCCGATGATGACCAAGCTGTTCACGACGCACGCCACGCTGTCCAAGCTCAACGGCCACTCGCTCACCGACCCCAAGATCACGGTCATCAACGCCGACGCCTATCGCTGGCTCGAGCAGAACGACCGGAAGTTCGACGTCGTCATCGTGGACTTTCCGGACCCGTCCAACTACGCGGTCGGCAAGCTCTACACGACGGCTTTCTACCGGCTCCTCAGCCGCCGTCTCGCGCCCGGCGGGATCATCACCGTGCAATCCACCTCGCCGCTGTTCGCGCGCCAGACCTACTGGACCATCGTGGTGACGATGGAGGCCGCCGGGTTCAAGACCTATCCCTATCACGCCTACGTCCCCTCCTTCGGCGAGTGGGGCTACGTCGTCGGAGCGACCGCGCCCTACAAGGTCCCCGACAAATTCCCCCCTGGCCTGCGCTACCTCACTCCCGAGATCGCGCGCGGGATGTTCGACTTCCCCGGCGACATGTCCCGCGTGCCCGCCGAAGCCAACCGCCTCGACACCCAGGTCCTCGTCCAGCACTACGAGCGCGAATGGGCCCGCATCAACCACGGCGGCTGAT
>JAYTIP010000325.1:0-2492 GCA_043731745.1 Elusimicrobiota bacterium
GCCGTCGAAGGCGAGGAGTACCCGATCGAGGAGAAGATGGAGAAGATCCTCTTTCTCCTGTCCGAGCGCCCGATGATCCCCTGGGAAGATCTCTTCGCCGACGAGCGTAAGCGCCGCGGCATCATCGCCTGCTTCCTTGCCATGCTCGAGCTGACCAAGCTGCAGAAGATCTTCATCCGTCAGGACGCCAACTTCGGGAAAATCAGCATCTTCAAGAAGGACGAGAACGCCGTCGAACCCGAAGCTCCCGCCGCCGAAGTGCCCGCCGCCGAGCCTGCCATCGAGCCCGTCGCTGAGCCCAAATTAGGAGACACCGATGTCCAGCCCTGAAGCCGAGAACGCCGACATTCCCGCCGAAGCTCCCGTTGAAGCTCCCGTTGAAGAAGTGTCGGCCGAGTCGCTCGCGGCCGTCGTCGACGAACAGCAGGCTCCGGATCATGTTCCCGCACCGTCGCCCGCCAACGATCCCGCCCTGCTTCGCAGGGCTTTAGAAGGCCTGCTCTTCATCACCGATCGCCCGTTGTCGGCCGGTGAGCTGTGCAAGCTCGTCAACGTGCGCGACCAGGACCGCATCGTCGAGTGCGTCGAGGCGCTGCGCCGCGATCTCGAGCAGCTCAACCTGGGCTACCGCCTGATCGCGGTCGCCGAGGGCTGGCAGATGGCCACGCGGCCGGAGCTGGCGCCCTACATGCGCAAGCTGTTCAGCGAGCGCGCGACGATGCGCCTGTCGACGGCCGCGCAGGAGACATTGTCGATCATCTCCTACAAGCAGCCGCTGACGCGCGCCGAGGTCGAAGAGATCCGCGGCGTCGAAGTCATCGCCGCGCTCGAGACGCTTCTTGAGAAGCGTCTGATTAAGGTCGTCGGCCGCCGCGAGACGGTCGGCCGGCCGCTGATGTACGGCACGACGATGGAGTTCCTGCGCCACTTCGGCCTGCGCAGCCTCGAGGATCTGCCGCCCATCGACTCGTTCGGCCCGGCCGACGCGGCCGCCCCCGTCGTCGCCGAAGCCGCGCCCGTCGTCGAAGAAGCTCCCGCTCCCGTCGCGGAGGAGCCGAAAGAAGAGCCTGGCGAGGGCCTCTGGCCTAAGTAGGTGAAAATACTCGTCGCGGCCGGCGAAGCGGTCCCCTTCTGCAAGACCGGGGGCCTCGCCGACGTGGTGGGGGCGTTGACGCAGCGGCTCGGCGCGCTGGGCCACGATGTGTGCCTGTTCCTGCCCAAGTACCGCGCGATTCACGCCGCCTCGCTCGACGGCGGCATCTCCCAGCCCATCAAGGTCCCGCTCGCCGGCGGCATGGTGGAAGCCGGGCTGACCTTCCTGCACCGTCGCGGCGTGTCGGTGTATTTCGTGGACTACCCGCTGTACTTCGACCGCGAGGGCATGTACGGCAACGCGGGCAAGGACCACGAGGACAACGACCGTCGCTTCGCGCTGTTCTCGCGCGCGATTCTCGAGGGGGCGAAGGCGATCGGCTTTAAGCCCGATGTGATTCATCTCCATGACTGGCAGACGGGGCTGGCGGCGGCGCACCTCAAGCGCCACTACAAAAACGACCCGCACTTCGCCGGCACGGGCTGCGTGTTCACGATCCACAACATGGCCTACCAGGGCAACTTCCCGCGCGCGGCGCTCGAAGTCGGCGGCTTCGGACCTGAGGACTGGTCGTCGGAAGGGCTCGAGTACTACGGCCAGGTGAGCTACCTCAAGGCCGCGCTCGTGCACGCCGACAAGCTCTCGACCGTCAGCCCGACTTACGCGACCGAAATCCAGAGCTCGCCCGACCGCGGCTTTGGGCTTGAGGGCCTGCTCGGCCGGCGCTCGAAAGATCTTCGCGGCATCCTCAACGGTATCGACCTCGAGACCTGGGACCCGTCCCGCGACGCGTCGTTGCCGCGCCGCTACTCGCCGGCCGACGCGGCGGCGGGCAAGGCCGCGTGCAAGGAAGCGCTGCAGCGCGAGTGCGGGCTAGACATCCGCGGCGACCGGCCGCTGATCGGCGTCGTCTCGCGTCTGGACTATCAGAAGGGTCTCGACATCGCGCTCGGCGCGCTCGAGCCGCGCCTGGACCGCTGCCAGCTCGTCATGCTCGGCACCGGCGATCCGTCGCTGACCGAGATGTTCGCCGCGCTCGAGCGACGGCGCGCGGGCTCGGTGCATTTCCATCGTTCCTTCGACGAGGCGTTCGCGCACCGCGTCTACGCGGCCTCGGACATTTTCCTGATGCCCTCGCGCTTCGAGCCTTGCGGCCTTGGGCAGATGCTCGCGATGCGTTACGGCGCGGTGCCTCTGGCGTCTCGCACGGGCGGATTGGTGGACACCGTTTATGAGGAGTCGTCCGAAGGACGCCCGGCCAACGGCTTCCTGTGCGCGCCCGGCGACGGCGCCGACCTGGCCCGGGCGCTCGACCGGGCGCTCGAGGCCGCGCGCGGGCCCCAATGGGGCGCGCGTCTTAAAGCCGGGATGATGGGGGATTTCTCCTGGGACCGCTCCG
>JAYTIP010000326.1:0-12618 GCA_043731745.1 Elusimicrobiota bacterium
ACCGCGCCGGGTCGCCGACCGTCTTGGTCCGTCCGAGCCGCCGCTGGGCGTCGGCGCGGACCGCGCCGTCGGAAGAGTAGAGGTTTAGGCGCAACTGCAGCGCCGAGGGGGTTCCCGGGACGATCGGCGGGGCGGGGCCGCTGTCGGGCGTCGGGTTTGGGACCAGGCGCCGGTCGATGATCGTCTTTCGTGGCTCGGACAGGACGACGCCGGCTCCGGGCTTCGGCCCCGTTCCCGGCGTCCCGGCGGTTCCGCCGGCGCCGACGGCGCCGGCAGCGTCCTTGTCCGCGCCGAGTCCTCGCGCCGCGCGCAAGGCTAGGGCACGGCCGCGAAGTCCGGCTAGTTTGGCCTCGACGACATTGACCTTCTCGCGGCGGGCGAGCGCGCCCGCTTTCGCGTCGTAGGAGAGGTGATAGGTGAGTCGGTCGGCGGCGAGAGCCGCTACCCGCTGTTTTTCGAATAGTTCTCGTCCGGAGGCGTCGATGTCGCCCAGCGGCGCGGCGGCGTCTTTCTCGGCGCGATCGATCTTGCCTCCGAGGGCGTCTGCGCCCTTTTCGAGATCGGACGCGGCCGCCTCGGCCAGCGGCGTGTACAGCGCGATGCCTTTTTGGTGGGCGTCGTTGACGGCGCTGAAGACCGCCAGCGTATCCGCTTTCGATCGGGCGCTGATCGTGAGATAATCCGAAACCGCGATCCGGCCCTTTTCGATGAGGCCGTCGACCCGCTCGAACGGGCATTTCGTCGTGGAGCAAGCGCCGAGCTCGGCGGTCAACGCGGCCTCGGTGTTAAGCAGGCCGCGCATCTCCGAGCAGGACGCGGGCACGTCGACGCAGAGGCCTTCGACGGCCTTCTGCCGTCTGGTCGCGTCGTCGGCTCCGTAACCCGCGGTCGCATAGGGCTGGTGCAAACGCGTGGCGGCGGCGGTGAGACGGCTCGAGGCGATGCTGCTCAGCGCGAGAAACGGGCGGTCGACGCGACCGGCCGGCGGCAGCGGCAAGACCGATTCGCGGCGATCGAAGGCGCCGAGCACGCCGGCCTGGCTCTTGATCTCGGCGATCTTGCACTTGCCCGCGTCGCAGCGCGTCGCTTCCTGTAACGCCAGGAGGTAACCGCCGAGCAGATTCTGGGCCTCCGTGCACGACGGCGGGACCTGCTTGCACAAATCGTCGGCGTAGGCCTGCGCCGCGGCGCGCACGGCGGCTTCCTGGGCGGTAAAAATAGCCGTGGGCCGCGCGGCGGCGGAAAGGGCCGGGAGGAGTAAAGCGAGCGCCAGCAGTCGGGACATCGAGGGGGGTGCCTCCGACTCACAGCATAAGCCCGAAACCCCCGTAATTCAAGGTCTTTCTCGTCGGGGACATGCGATAATATACCTAGCCGTGTCTTCCTCCCCAACCCCCCGTTTCGATCCCCGATTCCTTCCCATGACGCGCGCCGAGATGGACGCGCGCGGCTGGGACGCGGTCGACATCGTCTTCGTGACGGGCGACGCCTACATCGATCACTACTCCTTCGCCGCGGCCCTGCTCGGCCGCGTGCTGACCGACGCGGGCTTTCGCGTCGCGATCCTGTCCCAGCCGGACTGGCGCAGCGCCGAGCCGTGGCGCGTCTTCGGCCGTCCGCGCCTGTTCTTCGCGGTGTCCGCGGGGAACATGGACTCGATGATCAATCATTACACGGCGAACAAGAAGGTCCGTAATGACGACGCCTACTCGCCCGGCGGCAAGATCGGCCTGCGTCCCGATCGCGCCACCATCCCTTATTGTCAGCGCGCCCGCGAGGCGTTTCCCGGCGTGCCGGTGATCGCCGGAGGCGTCGAAGCGTCCCTGCGCCGCCTGGCCCACTACGACTATTGGTCCGATTCGGTGCGCCCCTCCGTTCTGCTCGACTCGAAGGCCGATCTCGTCGCCTACGGCATGGGCGAGGAAAGCATCGTCGAGATCGCCAAGCGACTTCAGGCGGGCAAGATGCCCAAGGATTGCCGAGACATACGCGGGGTCTCGTACTTTCTCGGCGCTTCCGAGATCGCGCCTTCCGGCCTAGATGTCGTCGAGCTGCCGAGCTTTGAGAAGGTCAAAGAATCGAAAGATGAGTTCCTCCAGATGGCGCGCCTAGCCCATCGCGAGACGAGCCCGTTCAACGCGAAGAGCCTCGTGCAGAAGCATGGCGCGCGAACCGTCGTCGTCACGCCGCCTCAAATGCCGGTCACTCAGGACCGTATGGATTATTACTACGGCCTGCCCTACACGCGCCGCGCCCATCCGTCATACGCCGGCTCGCAGATTCCGGCCTGGGAGATGATCAAGGACTCGGTCACTATCATGCGCGGCTGCTTCGGCGGGTGTACCTTCTGCTCGATCACCGCCCACCAGGGCCGCACGATCCAGTCGCGCTCGGAAGGCAGCGTGCTGGGCGAGCTCAAGGCTTTGACCCTCGACCCGCAGTTTAAGGGCGTCGTCTCCGACATCGGCGGACCGACGGCGAACATGTATCAGATGCGCTGCACCGAGCCCGAGGTCGAGAAGATCTGCAAGCGCCAATCCTGCGTGCACCCCGTCGTGTGCAAGTTCCTCGGCACCGACCACGGCCCGCTCGTGAAGTTGATGAAAAAATCGCGCGAGACGCCGGGCATCAAGAAGGTGTTCGTCGCCTCCGGCATCCGCATGGACTTAGCACGGCTTTCGCCCGAGTACATGCGCGACCTGACCGCGCACCATGTCAGCGGCCGCATGAAGGTGGCACCCGAGCACGCCTCGCCCAAGGTCCTCGAGCTGATGAAGAAGCCCCAGCATAACACCTTCGAGGACTTCGCCAAGAAATTCGACGAGGAAAGCAAGAAGGCGGGGAAGAAGCAGTACATCGTGCCCTACTTCATCGCGAGCCATCCCGGCTCCGACCTTCCCGCGATGATCGAACTCGCCGTCTTCTTAAAGAAGAACGGCTACAAGCCCGACCAGGTCCAGGATTTTATTCCGGGACCTCACGACTTGGCCACGGCGATGTACTACACGGGGCGCAATCCCGAGACGGGCCTCGCCATGCCGATCGCCAAGGGCATGAAGGACCGCCGCCTCCAGCGCGCGCTCCTGCAGTTCTTCAAGCCCGAGAACTACTTCGAGGTGCGCGAGGCCTTGCTCGCCGCCGGCCGCAAGGACTTGATCGGCTCGGGGTGCGACTGCCTGATCGGAGACAATCCGCCCAAGGAAGCGCTCCTGGCGCGCCGCGCGAAATCGGAAAAGGATTTTCACGAGCACACTCATATGAAAGAAAAGCCGGGTCCGAAGGGCTCGGCGTCGCCCAAAACCGGCTACCGTCCGCAGCGTTCATCCTGGGAGCGAAGAGAGAGGAAGTGATGATGGAAAAGCCGCGGTTGGTCCGTTTCGGCAATCTCGACGCGATCGAGATTGCGAACACCGATAAAGACGCGCTGACGGTCGTCTGCCTCCACGGCTACGGCGCCGACATGAAGGACTTGGCACCGCTCGCCCAGGAGCTCGAGACGAAGCGTCCCATCACCTGGTTTTTCCCCGACGCCCCCGAGACGCTCGACTGGGGCGGCCGCGCGTGGTTTCCCATCGACGTTCAGGCCTTTGAAGAGGCTCAGCGCTCCGGCACCCCGCGCGACCTATCGCTCAAGGAGCCCGAAGGCCTGGAGTGGGCGCGCGAAGAGCTGCAGAAGTTCCTCGCCGAGCTCGGCGTCTCGTGGGACAAGCTCGTCCTGATGGGTTTCTCGCAGGGCGCGATGCTCGCCGTCGATCTCGCCTCGCACGCCGCAGTTCCGCCCGCCGGCGTCGCGATCCTCTCCGGCACCTTGGTGGACAAGGCGGCGCTCGGCGTCCGCGCCGCCGGCAAGAAAGGCCTCCCGTTCTTCATGAGCCATGGCTCGGTCGATCCGATCTTGGGATTTCCTCAGGCGCGCGCGCTCGAGAAAGAACTGCTCGCGGCCGGCTGGAAGGGCCAGCTCATGCGCTTCGAGGGCGGCCACGCGATTCCGACCGAGGTCCTCGAATCCCTGCGCAAGTGGCTCGAGAAACGATGAGCCGCGACTGGACGAAGCAGTTCTTCCGCGCGCCGGTGTTTACGCCCGGCGCTCCCGAGGCGCTCGCCGCCGCGCCGATGGAGGCCGCGGCCGCTTGGAAGATCCTCGGGCTCAAGCCCGGCTCGCGCCTGCTCGACGTGGCCTGCGGCACGGGCCGTCACGCGATCCTGCTCGCTCGCCGCGGCGCCTTGGTCGTCGGCGTCGACGCGACCGCATCCTACCTCCGGGAGGCCCGGATAAAGGCCAAGGGCATTCCCAACTGCCTGTTCGCGCGCGGCGACATGCGCCGCCTGCCTTTCAAGGGCGAGTTCGACGCCGCGATGAACCTGTGGACGAGCTTCGGCTACTTCGACAAACCCTCCGACGACCTCAGGGCGCTCAAGGCGATCGCGCGCGCGCTCAAGCCCGGCGGCTTGTTTCTCATCGATCTTCTCGACTTCGATTGGGTGCGCCAGCACGGCCAGCGCCGCCGCTGGGACCGCCGAGCCGACGGCGCGTACCTGCTCCAGGACGCGGATTGGGTGGAGGGACGCGACCCGCGCGTCATCAACGCCTGGATCGTCCTGCGCCCGGGCAAACCCGAGCTGCGCTCGCGCTTCGTCGTGCGCGGTTACGACAAGAAGCGTCTCTTCGCTTTGCTGCGCAAAGCGAATTTAATACCCGTGAAGTCCTGGCACGGCCTCGGCGCCCTCGCCCGCCTCAAATCCGGCGCCCGCCTCGTCGTCCTCGCGCGCAAGCCGAAATAACGGGGTCAGACCTGAAGTTTCGGTAGTTTCTAGCGGCGAAACTACCGAAACTTCAGGCCAGGCACCACTTAAGGGGCCGTCAGAAGGTCGGGCGGGGGAGCGGCGAGGAAGGAAGCGATCTCGGCTTTGACCGCGGCGTCGGTTTCGAGGGGCGCGAGCGCGGTCAAGAGCGCGTTGGCTCGCGACAACGCGGACGCCTCGCCATTGGCGGCGCGGTTGCGGGCGGTGTGCCATATCACGGCGAGGATCAGGGAACGAATGTTTCCCGTGCCCGAGGCGGCGAAGGCTGCGGGGGAGGCCTCGACGGGAGCCAGAACTTTCGAATCGAGCGCCGCGACCAGATCCGGACGGCGGCGCGGCATGTCGTCGCGCGTGCGCACGAAGGAGTCGAGCGCGAGCAGGGCCGTCACTCGCTCCTCCTCGGTCAAGGTCCCGTCGAGGAGGCCCAGCATCGTCGACTGGAAGTCGTCTTCCACCGAGGCGGGAAGATCGTGCGTCGCCGGCGCGAGTCCGCGAAGGGCGAAGACCCGGTAAGATCCGCGCGTCGCCGCGAGAAGGGTTCGCAACGCGGTCGCGCGGGCCGTTTCATCGCCCACCACGGGAATCGCGTAGCCGAGGTACATCAAGGCCTTCGCGCGCACCGCGGGCGAGTCGACGGTCGACGCGGCGACGGTCCGGATGGCCTCGAGTCCCTTCGCGCGACGAGCCTGAGGCGCCAGCGGTAGCGAGCTGTGAAGGGCCTCGAGCGCGGCGAGCTTTTCGGCGGGAGAGGCTGCGCGGTTTAAGATCGAGATCGGGTCTTCGGCGGGCTTGGCGGCGCGGCGGGCTTCGACGAAGGAGGTCTCAATCGTGGTCGGCGGTGTCGCGGGCGCGGGGGCGAACATGCCCTCATTCTACTTATTTACCGTCCAAATCAGAGACGACGGACGGCCCGTTCACCGTCGGTGCCTAAGCGGCGGCTCATCTTGGACGGCTCGATGGGGCGGGTCTCCTTATCGCTCGAGGCCCGGACGGTCAGGGACAGGTGCTCCTCATCGGCGACGGCGCGCGTCAAGGTTTTCGCCTGCTCGGCGGTGACCATGACCTGAACCGTGGCCCACTCCTCGTTGCCTTCGGGCGGACCGGCGCGCATGACGATGAGGTTTTGCAACAAGGTGATGGCGGTGAGCTCGGACTTGCCCCCGGCTTTGTAGCCCTGGCGCGCGGCGATCACATCAACTCGGTCGCCGGGGGCGAGGAACTCCTGTTGATCGGGGTAGGCGAGGACCGAGAGTCCGCGCAGGTCCTTCTCGAGCGACGGCTCCGACGGTTCGGGCTTGCGCGCGAGAGCTCCGGGGCTCGCGGTGATTTTGTTGAGAAAGAGACGATCCTCGCGCTCGACGGCGAGTGCGGCGAACTGTGCTTCTTCCGGCGTGAGCGCCAGCGCGATGAGACCCGTCGCCTCCGACCAGTCGTTCTTGACGCGCAGAACCTCCGCGCGGGCGGATAACGTTTCCGTCTTGGTCTCGGAGGTCGCGTCGGCCTTCGGGGTCGTGACGGTGACGAGCATTTCGACGGCGTCGCCGGCCTTCAACAACTGGGTCTGGCTCTTGTCGACGGCGAGCGAGAACGCGCGCTTGCCCTGCGGAGGTTCGAAGGCGGCGAGAGGATCGACGGGAGCCGCCGTGGGACGGCAGGCGCCCACGGCGAGTGCGAGGAGCAGCAGGGCTTTCTTCATGGTTAGAATTGGAAAGTCAAAGTCGTGCCGAACGCGTAGGAAATGAAGTCCTCTTCTTTCAGGAACTTGTGCCACAGGCGCTGCGCCGAGCCGTTGAGGGTCATGCGCAGGTTCTTGGCGATTTCGTAGTCGCCGCTGGTGTTGAGCGAGAACAGCTTGGAGTTGTCGGCGACCGTCACGGGCGAATGGCGTTGCGCCAGCGACATCGTCGTCGTCCAGATGATGCGGTTGGTGAAGAGGAGGGGCTTGGCCGAGCCGGGCAGGCGCAGGCCGGCGGGCAGGGCGAGGTCGGCGCGCATGAGGACGCTGGGCGTGATGACGTCGACGTCCTGGGTCTTCACTCCGGTGCCGAGCCTGGTCGTGTCCTTCGTGTAGTCGATCTTGGGGGTGAAGCGGAACTTGCGGATGTCGAAGGTGACCTGGGTGGTCGCGTCCTCGTGCTTGGTGTTCTGGGTGTTGGCGTCGATGCGCAGGTCCTTATTATTCGACTTACGCTGGTTGTAGCTGATCAAGGTCTCGTAGCGTTTGATGACGATCGTGCGCAGGTCGGTGCCGAAGCTGTCCTCGGTCTGCAAGGTCGAGCCGACGTTCTCGGTGGTGCGCTTTGAGTACTTGAAGTTCATCTGGGTGTTGGCCATCCAGCGCTCGGTGTGCCACAGCTGCTCGAGCTGGGAGATGCTGGCGACCGCGTCGGGCAAGGTGCGCGAGACGGTCTTCGAGGGGGTGCCCGTGACCTCGTTGCGCTGGATGCTGAGCACGTAGTTGTTGGAGAGCGAGAGGGAGCGGAAAGCGCCGAGCCGGCCCCGCAGGTCGTAGCCGTCGAGCGGCGACCAGCGCTGGGTGGAGTTGTAGGTGTCGCGCAAGGTCAGGTTCACGCGCTGGGCGACCGGGTTGGTCGGGCGCAGCGGCGTGCGGATCCACAGGGCCTTCTGCGTGGACAGCTCCTTCTCGACCTGGTTCCAGACGTCGCCGTCCTGCAGCTGGTAGCCCGAGATGATGTTGACCGAGTGGAACAGCTTCGTCTTCGGGAAAATGTCGCTGATCTGCAGGGGCAGGCTGATCGAGGCGTTGGCCGAGCGGTTGACGGTCTTGATGTCGCCCGGTTTGAATACGAAGGTCGAGTTCTGCACGACGAAGGTCGACACGGCCAGGATGTTGTTCTCGATCGTGTCGATCTGGTAGTTGACCTGCGGGTTGAGCCAGCTCGTCAGGCGGTAGTTCGAGGAGAAGCCGGCCGACTGGGAGAAGGACTTCGGGTACTTCGTCGACAGCGGCGTCACGCCCGTGGAGTCGACGCGGCTCTCGTTGACCTTGGTCATCGACCAGCTCGGGTTGAAGGAGGAGCCGGTCCAGGGCGTGAAAGTCAGACGGGTGCCGTAGGAGTTGGTGCGCTCGGAGGTGTCGAAGTTGCCCGGCGCCGACTTCACGATGGGGTTGTCGAAGGTCACGTCGTAGCGGATGTGCCCGGCGCTGAGGTCGACCGTGCGCGGCAGGAAGCGGCTCTGGGAGGGCACGCCGTACTGCATGGTGCCGCTGTAGGTTTGCCGATCGTCGAGGCGCGTGAGCAGGTCGTACTCGACGCGGTTGCGCGAGTGCGACAGGCTCAGCCGGGGGTAGGCGCCGTAGGCGATGTTGCCTTGGGCGGAGCCGACCCAGGTGGTGACCTTGCCGGCCTGGAGCAGGTTGACGAGGTTCGAGAGGCTGCCGGTCTGCACGGTGCTCGGCGTATCCGTGATGTGGCGGTTGATGCTGAAGCTCATCGGGAACCACGCCAGACGGGTGAGGTTTAAGTAGCTCGAGTCCTCGATGTTGTCCTGGTTGGAGACCACCGAGGTCGGCGTCTGGAAGTTGCGGTCGATGGCGCGGTGCTTGACGCCGAAGGTGGCCCAGCCCACGCGCTCGAAGTCCGCCTGGATCTTGGTCGCCGTGCCGACGCGCGTGACGGGTTCGGCCACGTGGATTTCGTTGAGGAGAACGTGCCCGCCGTTGATCGTCGGCGCGGCCTTGTTCATGACGCCGGCCACGAGCTCGCCGACCTGCTGCAGGCTCGGATTACCGCTTGAGACGACGACGGTTCCCGGGGTGTCGGACTTCCAGGTGTCCATCACCGAGTCGTTGTTCGTGTCCGCCTGCTGAACCCGTATTTTTTTCCAGCCGGTGAAGTTGATCGGCACCCGGACCTCGAAGTAATCCTGGTCGGAGCCCGCGCGCAGGAAGAACACGCGGTTACCCGATAGGTCCTCGCCGCCGTCGGCGGTGCCGAAGACCAGGAACTGGAAGAACCGGTGCTGGCTGATGTCGATGGCGCGCGAAAAGACGCGCTTGGTGTAGACGGTCGTGCCCGCCGCGAGGTTGTTGTACTCGAGTTGCAGGGCTTGCTCGGAGAGGTTCTTCGTGTTCGACTGGCGCTGCAAGGTCGAGAGGCTCCCGTAGAGATCGTTGAAGACCTGGCTCGCGTCGCCGCCCGCGTTGAAGATCGGCGTGTAGGTCGGATTGTCGACGCTGTTGACGGGGGTCACGGTCAGCGACTCACCCGCGGCCGTGGCCGCGGAGCCGGCGACGGCGGGGTCGCCCGCGGCGCCGCGCTGCCAGGTGTTGCCGACGACGGCGATGCGGGCGAACTTCAGCGTGCCGGTCGCCGCCGCGCTTCCGACCTTTTTACGGATCGACACGCGGATCTGCTTGATGTTGGTGAAGCGATTGATCGTCGCCGTCGAGATGTTGAGCGGGATCTGAAAGGTGTGCCAGGTCGGGCCGCCGAAGTCGACGACCGTGCGGTCGACCGCGACCGCGCTGGTCACGTCATGGAGCTTGTTGCCGGCGACGGCATTCGTGCAGTTCCCGCCGCCCGTGCAGAAGTAGCCGAAGTCGGCGCCGCTTTGGTCGTCGGGGTTGAGGAAGCCGTTCTTGTTGAGGTCGAAGCTGTCGATGAGGCCGTTGCCCGCTCCGTAGCGCGCGGTTGGGGCGACGCCGTACAGGAAGCCGATGTCCTCACCGGGCTGGAGAAGACCGTCGTTATTGGTGTCCTCGGTTCGCAGGATGCCCGAGCCGTCGGCGTTCTCGTCGATGCCGCCGAGGCGGAAGTTCAGTTCGTTGCCGGAGTTATCGCCGAGCATGACGACCTCGAGGATGGTGCGCTGCGACATGTCGACGCCCGAGATCGAGAAGGGGTAAACGATCGAGACTTCGTCGCCGTTGGCGAGCGGTACGCCGTTGCCGTATTGGAATTGCAGGACCTTCTGGCTCTCGGAGGCGCTGGCTTGCGCGCGGGGGTTGATCTCGAGCACGTTGACGTCTTCCGAGATCCAGTTCAGCTTGTTCGGCGCGGCCGGCACGCCCGCGGGGTTCGAGGCGATCTGCCACTGCGCGGCCAAGGTCGGCGCCTGATCCTCCTGCTTGATGCCCTCCATGTTGTCGATGAGGGCGAAGGCGTTGAGGTTGAGGTTCTGGCGGCTCTGGGCGAATTCGCCGGCCAAGGTCATGATCAGCTTGTCGCCGATCTTGATCCGCTTGGCGTGGGCGTCGAATTCGTAGACGAGAAGGCTTTTGGCCAGTTCGGTGATCTGCGGGATCGTGGGGGACTTCGAGCCCGCTTGATAAAGCATGGTCGAGCCGAGCGAGTACTTCGCGTCGGGGCCCCACTCGTGCGACACGCGCGCGCCGAGCAAGGTGTCGTTGTTGAGGTTGGCGAACGGGGCGACTTCGAAGCTCATGTCGATCGTCGAAGACGGAAGGATCCGGTCCGGGTTGAAGAAGGTGATGAAGCCCGCCTCGTAGTCGATGAAGTAGTCGACGTTGCGGGTCAGCTTCTGCCCGTCGAGGATGACGATTTCAGATTGCACGACCAGGTTGGGTTCGAGGAAGAAGGTCTTGAAGCGGTAGTTGTACTCGACGCGGAAGATGCGGTTAGAGATCGGCGTCTGGGCGTAAGTGTTGGGGTCCTGCGTGGTCGGAGAGGCGTTCGACACGGAGAAGGGCTGCTTGAGGTGGAAGATGCCGTTCTCGAAGTCGACCTCGATCGTGTCGGGGTACTTCTGCTGCGGCAGAAGACCCGGGCCGATCTCGTTGCGGTTCTGGTCGAGCACGCGTAGGATGAAGTTGCCTCGCCCGTTGTCGCGCACGATCTGGTTCTGGCCGATCGAGTAGAAGGTCTTGAGCTCGCGGTTGTAGCCGGCTTCGGTCGAGGACGAGATGATCGGAATGTCGGAGGCCGTCTTGATGAGCTTGAAGCGGCCGGTGCCGCCTCCGGCGACGGTGTTGCTTGAGGTCTGGGTCGTCAGCTGGTTGCCGTTGGCGTCCAGGTAGTCCATCGCCACGACGTACTGCGGCAGGAGCTGGTTGCGGAACTGCACGATGCCTTTGGCGTAATCGATCGTGTAGTCCTGGCCGGCGACGAGGGGAAGGAACTTCCCGGTGAAGGTCGAGCTGTTGACGCAGCCGGCGCCGACGCAGACGATGTCGTCGGTTGTCAGGTTTTGCTCGTTGAGGTTGGTCACGCCGATTTCCTGCTTGGCGAGGAAAATGCGCTCGGAGCCGGCCTTGATCGGCAGGCGCGCGGCGTTGTCGAAGGTGACGTCGTAATACTGGCGGCGGATGTAGGCGGTGTCGAGCAGGTCGAGGCCCACGAACTGCGTGTTGCCGGTGAACTGCTTGGTCTTGGTCGTACCCTTGGTGCGCGAGCCGATGAAGGTCGAGCGGAAGCCCTTATACTTCACGTCGGCGCGGATGCCGAAGAGCTGCTTGTTGTAGGAGACGAACTCCGTCGCCGGCAACGACAGATCGATGTCGCCGAAGGAGACGTTTTGCACGATCTCGTTGGGATCGCCCTGGTAGACGACGGAGATGTCCTGCTGGTTGAGCTTGGTGTCGTCGTAGTCCACATTGACGGTGATCTTCGGTCCGACCTTACCCTGCATGCGCAGCTGGAGCTGCTGGTCGATCTCGATGAGGTTGGTCGTCTGAGGGCGGCCGGTCGTCCTCTGCGAGTTGAGGAAGCGTTTCTCGGAGAAGTTGAAGCCGATCACTTTGCGGCCCGTGACGGAGAGGCTCGTGCCGTAGGTCGGCAACTCGACCTCGGGGGGCGGCGGCTTGGGCGCCGCGGTCGAGAGCGTGATGTCGGTGTCGACGAGCAGCGGGCCGCCGTCGGGCCCGGTGCGCTCCTGGCCGGGCTCCTCGCCGCGGTCAACCTGCTCGCGCACGCGCGAGAAGCGCGCCGCGTCGTACTGGACCGGCGTCATGTTCGCGCGCACCTCCCCGGGATCGCGGGGCGTCTTGGCGGCTTCGGTCGACGCGACGGGAGCGGGCGTGAGGAAGCCGGCGCCGTCGGGGCGGTCGATGAGATGGAACGCGGGCGCGGGGCCTTCGGGCACGGCGAGGATCACGGGCTCCGTCGCCGCGGGCTGCTGCGCGGGCGGCGGCGTTCTTTCGGGCTCGGCGGGGCGGGATTCCGGCTCGGTTTTCTTATCGGCGGGCGCGAAATCCGAGTCGTAAGGAGCCGTAAACTGGGCGAGCGCGGGGAAAGCGGCGAGACCCGCGATAATCGCGAGCGAGGCCACGCCGATGATGCGTCTGATGCGGGTTGAAAGCAAGTTGTGATGTTATCTCACCCCCCTAAAAATAGCGAGGCGGCGCATTAAGGTCGGCGTTCCTTAATACGCGCGCGAGATGTCCCGGAGTATAGCGGACCGATGTTACGGCGTCAATACACGCACTATAGGGAGGAGACTCATGTGGGCCGGGGCTGGAAGTCATCGGTCCTCAGGGACGGCGCGGATTGACCGCGCCTCGGGGGTTGTGCCGCCAACTACGGACCACGGGCGGCCAACCCACGCCCTTCGGACCGATGACTTCCAGCCCCGATTACTTCAGTCTCACTCCTCTCGCGGTAGGGCGGAGCAGACCACCCTTCCCCGGGTGTATTTTCCGCAACGCGGGCTTCTCAGGTTGCGGAAAAATCCAAGGCGGGGTCGATCCCCGCCGTCCCGGGGAAGGGTGGTCTGATCCGCCCGCGCCCGGATGAGGGGACGCTAGTGAATATCGAGGGCGGGATTTCGAGAGAAGAACCCGACGGGCATGATCTTGAAGCCGGTCCAGTGCATCGGCATCACGGGCCAGTCTTC
>JAYTIP010000327.1:0-2892 GCA_043731745.1 Elusimicrobiota bacterium
CCTTGAGAGTCGGTTCGGGAGGCAGGCCGGCGATCGAGAGCGTCGTCGTCCTCCCGCCGCTCGAGCTCGCCCGCACGAGCGCCACCGACAGATCGGGGACCATCCCCGCGCGCTGCCAGTCCCCCATGCTCGTGCCGCGCCGTCCTTCCGGACAGACGAGACTTTCGGGAGTGAACACCGAAATCTTGCCCATTTCGTCGGGCTCGTAGGGGCCCAGCACCTGATTGTTCTGGAAGATCCAATATTTCATGGGTCCTAGATTATAAAGGAGGGACGCGTCCGCCCGGTGTCGAAATTGTTAAACCGCTCATCCCCAGAAGAATACCCCCCGGGCCCCGCCGCGTCAAGACCGAGGGCGGTTGGATTTAATTTGGGGATTTTGCTATCATCATGCCTCGACGGATCGGTAGCTCAGCGGTAGAGCAAACGCCTCTTAAGCGTAAGGTCGTGGGTTCGATCCCCACCCGGTCCAAATTTTTTCGTACCGTCGTAAGAGGACCGAGCGTTCCTCGGTCCTTATCTTTTAATGGGCGAGTGGCGGAACGGCAGACGCGCGCGGCTTAGGACCGCGTGCCGAAAGGCTTGGGGGTTCGAGTCCCCCCTCGCCCAGCCCGACGCTCCCCGGAGGCCACATGGGAATCTTCTCCGCTCTGAAGTCTGACAAACCGAAGTTCAAGAAACTCAAGGACGAGGGCTGCGTTTCCACCTTCACCCTCGAGATCGCCGCCGAGGAAGTCGAGAACCAAGCGCAGACCTCCTTGGTCCGCCTGCAGAGCCAGGCCCGCATCCCGGGCTTCCGCCCCGGCAAGGCCCCGCTCGACATGGTCAAGCAGCACTTCGCGGGCCGCGCGCGCGAGGAAGCCATCGACGCGCTCATCCGCAAGCACGTGCCCGCCGCTCTCGAAGAGCAGAAGCTGCGCGTCGTCGAGACGCCCTCCGTCGAGGACGTGAAGTGGAAGCAGGGCGAGCCCCTGGTGCTCACCGTCCGCGTCGAGGTCGCTCCGACCCCGAGCGCCAAGGACTACACGAAGATCCCCGTCTCCCGCAAGCCGCAGGCGGCGGACGCCGCCGCGCTCGAAAAGCGCCTTGAAGAGCTGCGCGACGCGCAGGCCCGCCTCGAGGTCTCCAAGGACGAGACCGTCGGCGACAAGAGCTTCGTCGTCATCGATTACGCCGCCTCTCAGAACGGCAAGCCGATGTCGAACGCGAAGGGCACGGGCGAGCTCGTCGACATCGCCGCCGAGCAGAGCGTCGAAGGCCTGTCGGCGGGCCTCAAGGGCATGAAGCGCGGCGAGTCGAAGACCATCAAGGTCAAGCTCGGCGGAAAGGACGCCGACCTCGCCGTCACCGTCACCGAGATCAAGACCAAGATCCTCCCCACGCTCGACGCGGAGTTCGCCAAGGACATGGGCCTCGAGTCCCTCGACGAGCTCAAGGGCAAGCTGAAGGAAGTTCTGGACCGGGAAGCGAAGTCCGCGTCGGAGTCCGATGTGGTGCGCCAGATCGAGGAAGCGCTCGTTAAGGCCAACGTGTTCCCCCTGCCGCCGTCGATGGTCGAGCGCCAGCTCGAGGGCATGATGGACCGCATGAAGCGCCAGCTCATGGGCGCCACCCAGCTGTCCGATAAAGTTCTGACCGACCTCCGCCTGAAGCTCCAGCCGAAGGCGGAAGAGGAAGTGCGCCTGGCCTTCGTCATGTCCGCGATCGCCGAGAAGGAGAAGATCGCGGTCACCGACGCGGAGCTCAACTCCGAGCTCGAGACCGGCCTCAAGGACGCGCAGGACGACGCGAAGAAGGCCGAGCTGCGGAAGATCTTCGCGGAGCGCAAGGAGCAGATCTCGCACATGATCCGCGAGCGCAAGACGCTCAACCTCGTTAAAGAGAAGGCCGTCTACACCGAAGCGAAAGCTTAAGGTTCAGGCGGTTTAAAGCGCCGGCGATAAATCGCCGGCGCTTTCTTTTTTACCTGCCAAAGTGGCAGTGATTATCAACAGTAACCGCCCCCAACATCAAACCGCTATTGAGCCCCGTTTCCAAAAGAGTTATCCTCTAAATATGCCCGCCATCCTCCCCCAAGTTCTCGAAAAGTGGACGCAAGGTTCGGCCGTCGGCTACGACATCTTTTCTCGTCTGCTGAAGGAGCGAATCATCTTCGTCGGCGGCGACGGTGGAGCCGTGACGACCGACTCGGCGAATCTGCTGATCTCGCAACTTCTGTACCTCGACGGCGAGGACGGAGAGAAAGATATTCATATCTACATCAACTCCCCGGGCGGCATGGTCACGGCCGGCCTCGCGGTGTACGACACGATGCAGTTCATCCGCGCCCCCATCTCGACCTTGTGCATGGGCATGGCGATGAGCTTCGGCGCCGTTCTGCTCGCGGCGGGCACGAAGGGCAAGCGCCTGATCCTGCCGCACGCGCGCGTCATGATCCATCAGCCGCTGATTCGCGGCGGCATGCAGGGTCAGGAGACGGACATCCGGCTCGAGGGCGCCGAAATGGGCCACACGCGCAAGCGCCTCTCCGAGATTCTGGCCAAGCATTGCGGCCAGCCGTACGAGAAGCTCGACAAGGACGTCGAGCGCAACTTCTACCTGTCGGCCGAAGAAGCCGTCGCGTACGGCCTCGTCGACAAGGTCGTGCCGTTCGCGAAGATCATCCCCGCGTTCAAGCCTTGAGCGAAACCAAAAAGACCGCCGCCTCTCCTCGTCCCACGCGACTGCCCTTGCTGGCGGTTCGCGATGTCGTCGTGTTCCCGCACATGGTCCTGCCCCTGTCGGTCGGACGGCCCAAGTCGGTGAAGGCCATCGAAGCGGCGATGAAGGAGCACTCGAAGCTCCTCTGCGTCGTCGCGCAGAAGGACGTGACGATCGAAGATCCCAAGCCCG
>JAYTIP010000328.1:0-6830 GCA_043731745.1 Elusimicrobiota bacterium
CCGCGGCCGTCTGGCTTGCGGCCGTTGCCGGGGAAAGCGCCGCGGACCGGGCTCTCGCCGGCTTTCGCGCCGACCCCGCCAATAAAGGCAAGGTTTGCCGCGCGGGGCTCTGGAACTGGAGCCGCCATCCCAACTACTTCTTCGAATGGCTGGTCTGGCTGTCCTACGCGACTCTGGCCCCCGGCGACTGGCGCGCCTGGATTTCCCCGGCCCTGATGCTGTTCTTCCTGTTGCGCGTGACCGGCATTCCCGCCACCGAGGCGCAGGCGCTCAAATCGCGCGGCGACGCGTACCGGCTCTATCAGAAGGAAGTCTCGATGTTCATTCCGTGGAGGCCCTCGTGAACGCCATCGCCCTCGTCGAAAAAGGTCTCGTGCCCGACGCCCTGACGCGCGCCGGAATCCGCCGCCTGTGCGCCAAGCGTCTCGCCGACGAGATCGCGGGAGGCGACGCTCGCCAGTCGGCCTTTCTGGCGTCTCTCGCCTCCGGGCCGGTCGCCCCGCTTCCGGAAAAGGCCAACGAGCAGCACTACGAACTGCCCCCCGCCTTCATGGCCCTCGCTCTGGGTCCGCGCATGAAGTACTCCTCCTGCTTCTACGAGACCGGAAACGAGACTATGGCCCAGGCCGAGGAAGCGATGCTCGCCCTGACCTGCGAGCGCGCCCAGCTCGCCGACGGCCAAAGCGTGCTGGAGTTGGGCTGCGGCTGGGGCTCGCTCACGCTCTGGATGGCGGAGAAATATCCGAACTCCCAGATCACCGCGGTCTCCAACTCCGCGCCGCAGCGAGAGCACATTCTCGCCCGAGCGAAGGAGCGCGGCCTGGCCAACGTCGAAGTCCTGACGCGGGACATGAACGACTTCCAAGCCCCGGCGACCTATGATCGCGTCGTCTCCGTGGAGATGTTCGAGCACATGCGCAACTATCCCGAGTTGTTCAAGCGCGTCGCCTCCTGGCTCGTCCCCGGCGGCAAGCTCTTCGTCCATGTGTTCTGCCACAAGGCGTTCGCCTACCCGTTCGTCGATGAGAACGAGGACGACTGGATGGCGCGGCACTTCTTCAGCGGCGGCCTCATGCCCTCCGAGGGACTGCTGCTGAACTTCCAAGACCGCCTGGAGAATGAGGGAATGTGGATCGTAGACGGCCGCCACTACGAGAAGACCTCCAACGACTGGCTCGACAACCTTGATCGCCGCCGCGACGAGGCCCTGGAAACGCTTCGCCCGGTGTACGGCCGCGACGCCGCGCTGTGGCTGCGGCGCTGGCGCGTGTTCTACATGGCCTGCGCGGAGCTGTTCGGCTACGCGGGCGGCAGCGAGTGGCGCGTCGCTCATTACCGCTTCCGGAGACGCGATGCGTAGCGCCCTCTACGAAGGCACGGTCCGCCACCGGCGCTTCGCCCCGGCGACGCACGCCTTCGAGTACACGCTGTTCATGGTCTATCTCGACCTCTCCGAGGTCGACGAGGCGTTTCGCGGCCGCTGGCTGTGGAGCTCGTCGCGTCCCGCGCTCGCCCGCTTCCGACGCGAAGACCACTACGGCGATCCGCTCGTCCCGCTCGACGAGTCGATCCGCCTTCTCGTCGCCGAGAAAACCGGACGACGGCCCGCCGGCCCGGTGCGCCTGCTCACTCATCTCGCCTACTTCGGCTGGTGCTTCAACCCGGTGAGCTTCTACTACTGCTTCGACGCGTCCGGAAACACGGTCGAGACGGTCGTGGCCGAGGTCGCCAACACGCCCTGGCACGAGCGCCACATGTACGTCCTCGACCGGCGCGAGTGTCCCCCGGGTGCCGCCACCATGGCCTTTCGTCGCAAGAAGGAGTTTCACGTCTCCCCGTTCATGGACATGGACCAGGAGTACGCCTGGTTTTACAAAGACCCCGCTCAACTGCTCTTCGTGCACATGGAGAACTATGAAAAGGGGGCCCTTCTTTTCGACGCGACGATGCCCCTTCAGCGCCGCGAAATCACGGGCGCGTCCTTGGCCTGGGCCTTGCTGCGCTGGCCTTTCATGACCTTGAAGGTCGTCGGCGCGATTCACTGGCAGGCGCTGCGCCTGTGGCTCAAGAAAGTTCCCGTCTACACGCATCCGCGCTACCGCGAGGCCGCTCGATGACTCCTCGCCTTTTTAACTACATCGGTTTTCAACTCGGCTGGTTCGCCTGCGTGGGCGGAGCCGGACGCGGGTTGTTCTGGCTGGGGCCCGTCGCCGCCGCGGCTCTCTTGAGCGCGCACCTGGCGGCGGGGCCGCGCCGCGGCGTCGAACTCAAGCGTTTGCTCGGCGTCGCCGTCTTCGGTCTGACGCTCGAATTCGCGGCCCTGTCCCTCGGACTCCACCGCTTCGTCGGTCCGGGCCTCGTGCCGCTGTGGGTCGTCGCACTCTGGCTTCTGTTCGCCGCGACGCTGAACTCCTCCTTCGCCTGGCTCGCCGACCGGCCCGCGCTCGCGGCACTCCTCGGGGCCGTCGCGGGTCCGCTCTCGTTTAAGGCCGGCGTCGGCCTGGGCGCGGGTCGCTACCTCGCTTCGCCCGCGTCGGCGAGCGCGCTCCTCGCGCTCCAATGGGGCCTCGCTTTACCCGGCGCGTTTTATCTCTCCCGGAGGCTCTCGTGAAAAGAACCGTCGCCGTCATCGGATCGGGCGTGGCGGGGATCGTCTCCGCCTGGGAGTTGTCCAAGTCGGGCTGGGCCGTCACCTTGTTCGAGAAGGAAAATCGCCTCGGCGGCCACACCCACACCATCGTCGTGCCCGATGGCCCCGACGCGGGGACCCCCGTCGACACCGGCTTCATCGTCTGCAACGACAAAACCTACCCGAACTTTCACCGCTTCATCGCCGAATTGGGCGTGAAGTGGCGCTGGAGCGACATGTCCTTCGGCTATCAGGACGAGGCCTCCGGCCTGCAGTACGCGGGCACCGACTTAAACGGCTTCTTCGCCCAGCGCTCCAATGTCTTCTCGCCCGCCTTCTGGCGCCTGGCCGCCGGCATCGTGCGATTCAACGCCCCCGCCTTGGCGGATCTCGAGTCCGGCGCGCTCAAGGGCCTGACCATGGGCGAATACCTTGAACAGCGGGGCTTCGACCACGGCTTCATCCGCCATTACATTCTCCCCATCGGCGCGGCGGTCTGGTCCACGGGCCTGGGCGGCATGCTCGACTTTCCCGCAGAGACTTTCGTGCGCTTCTTTAAAAATCACGGTCTACTTTCGCTCACCGACCGCGCGCGCTGGCAGACCGTCGTCGGCGGCAGCCATTCTTATTTGAAGGCCTTTCGGGCGCGTTTTCCCGGCGAGGTCGTCTCGGGAGCGCCCGTGCAGTCCCTTCGCCGCTTGCCCCAAGGCGGCGTCGAGGTCGTCGCGCAGGGCGCAGCTCCCAGGAGCTTCGACCGAGCCGTCGTCGCGGCCCACGCCGACGAGGCCTTGGCCTTGCTCGCCGACCCTTCCGAGGACGAACGCTCGTTGCTCGGCGCTTGGCGTTACTCACGCAACCGCACCTTGCTCCACACCGACACGACCTTGCTTCCCGATAACCCCCGCGCCTGGGCCTCGTGGAACTACCGCCGCGTACGCGGCGAGGACGGAAGCGGTCCCACCTCGCTCACCTACGACATGACGCGCCTGCAGGGCTTAAGCGGGCGCTCGCGTTGGCTCGTGACCTTGAATCCTCGCCGTGAACCGGCCCGCGACAAGATCCTGCGCGAGCTCAATTACATGCACCCGATCTTCACTTTCTCCTCTCTCGCCTCCCAGCCCCGCCTGCCCGAGCTCAACGGCCGGCGCGACACCTGGTTCTGCGGCTCTTACTTCGGTTACGGCTTCCACGAAGACGCCGTCAAATCCGCTCTCGCCGTCGCCCGTGATTTCGCTGCCGCTCCCCTGGAGGTACTCTCATGAACACCCGCACCGCTGAATTCGCCGCACCCGACACCGGCTTCTTCGAACGCGCCGGCGCCGCCGTCGTCATGGCCGCGCTCGACAAGATCAAGAACGGCCGTCTGACCATGGCATTGCCCGACGGGTCGGTCCGGGTCTTCGGCGATCCGTCGTCACCCGTGCGCGCGAATGTCGCGGTGCGCCGCTATGACTTCTTCAAGCGGGTCCTGCTCTGGGGCGACGTGGGCTTCGGCGAGGCCTACCAGGCCGGAGACTTCAAGACCGACGACCTGACGGCCCTCGTCCGCCTCTTCATCGAGAACGGCGAAGCGATGGAGGTCGAGAACACGCGCTTCGCGTTGTGGGGCAAGGTGCGCAACCGCCTGCGCCACCTGCTCAACAGCAACACGGTCTCCGGAAGCCGCCGTAACATCTACGCGCACTACGACCTCGGCAACGAGTTCTTCAAGCTCTTCCTCGACCCGACCCTCATGTACTCCTGCGCGGCCTTCGAGCCCGGCGACACGCTCGAAGACGCTCAGCGCCGCAAGGTGAACATGATTCTCGACAAGGCCCGCATCCAGCCCGGGGACTCCGTGCTTGAGATCGGCTCCGGCTGGGGCACCTGCGCCATCGAAGCCGCCAAGCGCGGCGCTAAGGTCACCACGCTCACCATCTCCGAGCGTCAATACGAGTTCGTGAGCGAGCGCATCAAGCGCGAGGGCTTCTCGGACAAGATCGAGGTGCGCTTCTGCGACTACCGCAAGGCCGAAGGCGCCTACGACAAGATCGTCTCGATCGAGATGATCGAAGCCGTCGGCCACGAGTACCTGGGCACCTTCTTCGCGACCTGCGACCGTCTGCTCAAGCCCCACGGCCTCGTCGTCATTCAGGGCATCACCATCCCCGACCAACGCTACGAGGCCTATCGTCGCGGCTGCGACTGGATCCAGAAGCACATCTTCCCCGGAGCGCTGCTACCCTCGCTGACCGCCATGACGGCCGCGATGACCGCCAACTCGCGCCTGGTCGTCGAGCACACCGAGAACATCGGCATCCATTACGCGCGCACTTTGCGCGAGTGGCGCGCGACTTTACTCGCCAAGTCCGACCAAGTCGAGAAGCTCGGATTTGGAATCGAGTTCCTGCGCACCTGGGACTACTACTTCAGCTACTGCGAGGCCGGCTTCGCGACCCGCACCTTGGGCGACCTGCAGCTCGTACTGACGCGCCCCAACAACGCCCGCCTGCCCGGAGACCCGAAGTGAGGCGACTGCTGCCCCTGCTTCTGCTCGCCGCCTCGTGCGGCGGTAAGAACGCCGTCGTCGACCCGATGAAGTTTCACGCGGACGCGATGGCCGCCACCGAGCCCTCGGCGCCGGTACAGAAAGAGGCGGTCGAGCGCTTTCGCGCGTTCTTCGGCGACCTCAACGAGGCTCGAGTCAAAGAGAACATCCGGGGGGTCTACGCCCAGGATGTCTGGTTCAACGACACGATCAAGTCCATCCGGGGCGTGGACGCGCTCGAGCATTACCTCGTCGAGACCGCACGAAATGTGGAGTCCTGCAAGGTCGACATCGACGAGATCGTTCCGGCACCGTCGGGCGTCTACGTGCGCTGGCACATGCACATCCGCTTCAAGAAGTTCCATAAGGGCGAAACTCAAAGCTCGATCGGCGTAACCCTGTTGCGCTTCGACAAGGAGGGCCGCGTCGCCTATCACCAGGACTTCTGGGACTCGGGCTCGAACCTCTTCGAGAAGGTCCCGGTGCTCGGCGCGGGGATTCGCGCGGTCAAGCGCCGGCTTTAGCCGCGGGAGCGAAAAGCTATAATTCTCGGGTGAAGACCGAGCATATCCCTTTCGCCGACATCGAGAAGAAGTGGCAGGACCGGTGGGAAGCCGAAGGGGCGTTCCGCGCGCCGCGAGTTCCGCGTCTTGGCAAAAAATTCTACTGCCTGGACATGTTTCCCTATCCCTCCGCCGCCGGCCTTCACGTCGGCCACCCCGAGGGCTACACCGCGACGGACATCCTGTGCCGCTATAAGCGCATGAGGGACTTCGACGTCCTGCACCCGATGGGCTGGGACGCCTTCGGCCTGCCCGCCGAGAACTTCGCCATCGCGACCGGCACGCATCCCGCCAAGGTGACGCGTGAGAATGTCGACAATTTTAGACGCCAGATCAAATCGCTGGGCTTCTCCTACGACTGGAGCCGCGAGGTCGACACCACCGACCCCGAGTATTACCGCTGGACCCAGTGGATTTTCCTGCAGCTTTACAAAAAAGGCCTCGCTTACGAGAGCACCGCACCGATCAACTGGTGCCCCAAAGACCAGACCGGCCTGGCCAATGAAGAGGTGTTCAACGGCGCCTGCGAGCGCTGCGGCACGAAGGTCGAGCGCAAGAACATCCGCCAGTGGGTCCTCAAGATCACGGCGTATGCCGACCGTCTTGAAAGCGATCTCGCGGGCCTCGACTGGCCGGAGTCTACGATCTCGATGCAGAAGCATTGGGTCGGACGCTCCGAGGGCGCCGAAGTATCCTTCAAGACCGAAGCGGGCGACGAGCTCAAGGTCTTCACGACCCGCCCCGATACTCTTTTCGGCGCGACCTACATGGTCCTGGCCCCCGAGCACGCCCTTGTGGCGAAGCTGACGAGCCCGGCGCAGAAGGCGGCCGTGACGGCGTACGCCGCAGCCGCCGGGAATAAATCCGACCTCGAACGCACCGAGCTCCAGAAGGAGAAGACCGGCGTCGCCACGGGCGGATTTGCGATCAATCCCGTGAATGGTAAGAAGATTCCGGTTTATGTGGCCGATTACGTTCTGGGCTCTTACGGCACGGGAGCCATCATGGCGGTGCCGGCGCACGACGAGCGGGACCACGAGTTCGCCGTTAAGTACGGCATCGAAATTAAGAGCGTCGTCGACGGAAAGGCCGAGGACGGAAAGCCTTTTAC
>JAYTIP010000329.1:0-7448 GCA_043731745.1 Elusimicrobiota bacterium
CGTCCTCGCGGTCGACGACGACGCTTCCGTCTGCGAGTTCTATGACCAGGCCTTGCGCCTGAGCGGCTACGACGTCGAGTGCGCGCCCAGCGCGGCCAAGGCCCGCGAAGCGCTCGCCAAGCGCCGGCCCGACATCATTCTCATGGACATCATGATGCCCGACCAGGACGGCATCAGCTTCACGCGCGAGCTGCGCGCCGACGCGAAGACCTCGGACATTCCGATCATCGTGGTCTCGGGCCTCGCCGATGCGGGCACGCTCAACGACGCGCTCCTGTTCGGCGCCGTCGACTACATGGTCAAGCCGATCGAGCTCGACGCGCTCAAGGCCAAGATCGAGCGGACCTTCGCCGCGCTCGAACGCCGAAAGAAGAGCTGAACCTCACGCTTCGCTTTCAGCCAGCGAAAGCTCCGCGGCTTCCGTTTACGCTTCATACCTTCCATACCCAGCCGAGAGGTCAGGACTTACTCATGATAATCACTGGCTCCGGGACGAGTTAATATCTCGTATTCGAGATAATGACTCTCCCCGGGGAGAGTCACGAGTTGCAAAATGCGCTCCCCGGGGTTATCCTAGGGGCCTATGGACGAGGAAGAAATCGCCAAGCAGACTGCCAAGAAGCTGGGCGTCCCCTACGCCTGCTTCGACAACAAAATCCTGAAGATGCAGAAGGGCGAGAACCTCGAGACCATCATCCCCGAGCCGTTCGCGCGTGAGAACCTGGTCATGCCTCTGTTTCTCGATGGAGAGACGCTCGCGGTCGCGATGGCCAACCCGAGCGACAAAGCCCTGGCGGACAAGATAAAGCTCATCACCGGCCAGGACCTGCAACCGTTCATCTCCTCGAGAACTCAGCTTCTGGCGGCGATTAAGCGCCACTACTGATAATCACTGTCCCCGGGGACAGTTCGGCGCCGAAAAACCGCTATAAGTATCGTCATTACGCCTGGGCCCTTTGGCCCCCTCCCCGACGGGCCCTACGCCCCTGACACGGGGCCCCGTTCCCTGTTATCTTTGTCGTATGCCACTCATCACCCAGCGAGCCCACGGGCCGCTGATTGCGCTCTCGACGGACTTCATCCGGGTCAAGGAGTATTTCGAGGCCATCGTGGCCTCCTCCGGCGACTTGATCTGCACCACGGATGTCACGGGACGCGTCATCTACTTCTCGCCCGGCGCCGAGGCGATGCTCGGCATGACCGCGGAGTCCGTCGCCGGCCGCCCCGCCCACGATTTCTATGTCGACGGCCGGGCCCAGGCCGAAAACCTCATGAAGCTGCTCCGCGCGAGCCCCGACGGCCGCGTGCACAACCACGAGACGCGCATGAAGGCCTCCGGCGGCCGCGTCCTGCATGTGAGCTTGTCGATCTCTTTCCTGAAGGACGTTCGCGGGCGCGTGATCGGCACCCTCGGCATCGCCAAGGACATCAGCGAGCGCGTCGAGCTCGAGCGGCGACTGCGCGAGCTCACCCGCACCGACGATTTGACTGGGCTCTACAACCAACGCCACTTCCACGACCGCCTGCGCGAAGAGGCGGCCCGCGCTCGTCGCCAGGGCGATCCATTGTCGATGGTCGTCTTCGATCTCGACGGTTTTAAACAGGTCAACGACAAAAAAGGCCACCTCGAGGGCGACCGCATTTTGCAGGCCTTCGGCCAGGCCATCCTCGCGAGCGTGCGCCGCGAAGTCGACCTCGCGTTCCGCTACGGCGGCGACGAATTCGTTCTTCTTCTTCCCGGCACCACCGCGCCCAAGGCGGGCACGGTGTCGCGTCGTATCGTGAAAGCCGCCGAGCCGCTGGCCAAGCAAGGCGTCACGGCGAGCTGGGGCGTGGCACGCTTGCCCCCGTCGGGCGACGTCTCCGAGCTCGTCAAGGCCGCCGACGCCGCGATGTTCAAGATGAAGTCCGGCAAGTCCGGTGTGCGCCGCCGCGGCACCGACTTGGCCCGCGTCTACGCCGCCCAGGCCCGCGGCACCCGCCGCGTATAGGCCTTTTCCCGTCCCGTGACTTCCCCTTAGGTCCCTCACTGTTTTCCGTCGCGCCCGCGTAGAATAGATGCGATGAATAAAACCCTTCTCGTTCTCGCGCTTATCGTCGCGGCCCCTTCCGCGCACGCGATCACCTACACGCGCACCGTGCTCCCGAACGGTTTAACCGTGCTCCTTTATAAGGATGACTCGGCGCCCCTCGTGGCCGTCGACATCTGGTACAAGGTCGGCTCGAAGAACGAACAAGCCGGCCACACCGGCTTCGCCCATCTCTTCGAGCATTACATGTTCGAGTGCACCAAGCACACCAAGCAGGGCGAGTACTTCGACGCTGTGTTCAAGCGCTTGGGCGGCCTCGCTAATGCGTTCACCACCAACGACAAGACCAATTACTACTCCGTCGTCCCCTCGGGCGGCCTCGACGAGATGCTGCGCCTGGAGTCCGACCGCATGGGCTTCCTACAGGCGTGTCTCTCCCAGCAATCTCTCGATAAACAGCGCGGCATCGTCGAGAACGAGAAGCGCGAGCGCGGCGGCGCGCCCTACGCGTCGGCCTCCGACGAACTGCTGTCTCAGACCTTCCCGTCGCCCAATCCGTACAACTGGCCCGTGATCGGCTCGATGCAGGACCTCGAGGCCGCGTCGCTTAAAGATGTGGCCGCCTTCCACGACGCGTACTATCTCCCCAACAACGCCGTGATCGCCATCGCCGGCAACATCGACGAGGCGAAGACGCTCGAGCGCGTGAAGTTCTGGTTCTCGGGCATCGCCGCGGGCGCCACGCCGCCCGCCGTGAACCCGCCGGCCGTGATCGATTTGGGCGGCCGTCGCGAGCGCACCGTCACCGATCCCAAGGCGCCCATGCCGATGCTCGTCGTGGGCTTCCCGATCCCCGGCCGCGGCAAGCCCGGCTCGAGCGAAGCCTCGGCTCTCGCCTCCATTCTTTCGGACGGCCGCGGCGCGCGCCTGACCAAGGCGCTCGTCGAAGGGCCCAAGCCGCTCGCCGTTCAAGTCGAGGGCGGCGTGTTCGGCCTGAGCGAGAGCGACGTGCTCCTCATCCAGGCCATCCCCGCGCCCGGCGTGACCTTGGCGGAGCTCGAGACCGCGATCAACGCCGAGATCGCGAACTTGGCCGTGCACGGCCCCGATCCGAAAGAATTGGCCCGCATCAAGGCCAAGATGCGCACCGCGATGTACGACGCGCTTCAGAACGTCGAGGGCGTGGCGCAAAGCCTCGCCGAGGGCGAGGCCGTCGCGGGAGACCCCGACGCCTTCATCGACGGAGAGGCCAAGCGCATCGAGGCCATCGACCCCGCCGCGATCAAGAAGGCCGCCGCGCGCTTGACGCCCGCGAACTCGTCCATCGTCAAAATCACTCCTGCCGCGCCGAGGAAGCCGTGAAAAATATATTCATCGTCGTCCTTCTTATTCCCACGCTCGCCGCCGCGCAGGGCACGCCCCTCGCGACCGAGGCGGACCGCGCTAAGCCTGCCGAGGTGCTTCCGACGATCGGCTCCGCGATCGCTCCCGCCGCCAAGGCCGTGTTGGCCAACGGCCTCGGTCTTTCCCTGATCGAGTCCCACCGCCTTCCGCTCGTCTCGGTCACGCTCGTGATCCCGCAAGCCGGCTCCGACGCCGACCCGGCGGGCAAGGACGGCCTCGCCGGCTTCGTCGCCGCGATGGCCAAAGAAGGCGTCCCTGGTCTGCCGACCGCCGCCGCGTTGTCCGACGCGATCGACGACATCGGCGCGAGCATCTCGGTCTCCGCGGGCTCCGACGGCACGACCGTCTCCGTCGTCGTCCTCAAGGAGAACCTCGCCCGCGCGATGGAGCTCATGGGCAAGATCGTGCGCGAACCGGCCCACCTGTCCGGTGGCCCTCAATATACGGCCGCGCTCGAACGCCTGCGCCAACAGTCGCTCTCCGGCCTCGAGATGGAGAAGGGCGATCCCGAGGCTCTCGGCACCAAGCGCCTCGCGTCGGCCCTTTTCGGCGATACGCCGCGCGGCCGCGCCGCGACGGAAGCGTCGCTCAACGCCATCACCCCGGCCGACATCGCGGCGCGCCACCGCGCGTCGATGGTGCCCAACGGCGCCGTCCTATCGGTCGCCGGCGACATCACCTTGGAAGAGCTCAAGGCTCAGGCCCAGGCGAACTTCGGGACTTGGGCTCCGTCGGTCGCCGCACCTGCGGCCACGACTGTCGCCCTCGCTCCCGCGGTTTCCGCTCCGGCGGCTCCGGGCCTGATCATCGAACTCGTCGACCTTCCCGGCGAGCAGGCCGAGATGATGCTCGGCGTTATGAGCGCGCCGCGGCTCGCGGCCGACTATGACGCGCTGTCGATGGCCGTCAGCGTCCTGGGCGGCCCCCTCGTCGGACGGCTCGAGCAAAACATCCGCGAGACGCACCACTGGGCGTACGGCGCGCGCGCGTCGATGAGCGCCTGGAAAGACGGCGGCGAGACCGAGATCGAGACCAAGGTGCAGGCCGACAAGTGCGGCGACGCCATGGGCGAGATCTTAAAAGAAGTCGAGAAGCTGCGCACGGTCGCGGTCCCCGCCGACGAGCTCGCCGCCGCGAAGACCTCGCTGAAGGGCCTCTACCTCCAGCGCAACCGCACGGTCCAGAGCCTTTCCGCCCGTCAGGCCGCCATCGACACGATGGGCCTCCCCGCCTCCACCCTCAACGACTACCCGGCCCGCATCGACGCGCTGACGGCCGCCCAGGTTCAGGCCGCCGCGAACAAGTGGCTCGACCCGAAGGGCCTCAAGATCGTAATCGTCGGCGACGCGGCCTTGCTGGCGCCCCAGCTCAAGGCGTACGGCACGGTCAAGATCTTCGACGCGGACGGCAAGCCCAAAGCCTAGTTCGAGTCCTATTCCCGCAGCCAATTCAGCAGAACGAACACTGCCCCCGAAAGGAGGGCAGCGTCGATTTTAGGACGAAAGTTTTTGCCCTTGACGAAACCATGTATCCACATTATACTAACAATGTATAAACGGAGGTTCTCATGGTGAAATATCTGACGCAGCATGGAAACAGCGCCGCGCTCGTGATCGACAAGCCCATCATGGAACTCCTTAACATCCAAATGGGGACTCCACTCGAAATCTCGACGGATGGTAAGAGCTTGGTGATTTCTCCTGTCTCAGATGTCGCGCGGGAGAAGAAGTTCCGGGGGGCTCTCGCCAAGGTCTCCGCCAAGCACGCCAAGACGTTCTCTAAGCTTGCCAAGTGACCGAGCCGTTATTTTTGACGTTGGCTGAAGTTCTGGAAATCCATCGGGAACAGCTCGCTAACCATGGCGGGCGCGCCGGCGTCAGGGATATGGGCTTGCTGGAATCGGCGGTGGCCATGCCGCAAAGCGGATCCAGTGGAGAATATCATCATCGGTCGCTCTTCGATATGGCGGCCGCTTATGCCTTCCACATTGCAGAGAACCAGCCGTTCATCGATGGCAATAAGTGGGTCGGCTTGGCCTCGGCGCTGGTCTTTCTGGATATGAATGAAGTGGAAATAAATGATCCAAGGGACAGGCTTTACGACGCCATTATGGCACTCGGCTCCAAGAAGATCGGGAAGTCGCAGTTGGCGGAACTGCTGGAGAGTCTTTCTCGCTGAAGCATCTCCGCCCATCGTGCAGAGAACCCAGCCCGTCATAAGACCGAATTGAAGACCTGACGCGGAAGTGTGCCGTAGCGGAGCTATAATGGGCGCATGAGCGGCCAGGACTTGAAAGCGGCGCAGGCGGTGACCTTAGCCTCGCCACGCCGTCCCTACGGCCTGCTCGCGCGTCTGCTGTTCTTCGGCATGGACCTCGTCTACGGGCGCAAACGCACCTTGCCCAAGTTCTCGGTACTCGAGGTGATCGCGCGCGTGCCCTATCAGGCGTGGGAGCATGTGGCCTACATCGCGATGACCCACACCTACGCCAAGCCCGGCTTCGCGCGGCGCGTCTTCGAGTTCGTCAAGGAGTCGCGCGCCCAGCAGGACAACGAGCAGTGGCACCTGCTGATCCTCGAGGAGATGATCCAGAACGACGGCCTCGCCGAGAGCTGGCTGCTGTACCGGATCGCCCCGCAATTCGCCGCCTTCGCGTACTATCATGTGAGCTGGCTGCTGTATGTGATCGAGCCGCGACTCAGCTACGGGCTCAACGCCGACTTCGAGGATCATGCGGAGCACGAATACATGGAGTTCGTGCGCGACAATCCGGCGTTCGAGTCCCAGGCGTTTAAGAGCGAGTTCGAGGCCGACTACGGACGGTTCGCCAGCCGCGCCGACCTGTTTCGCAACATCGGCCTCGACGAGCGCCATCACAAGCTCGAAAGCCTCGCCCGTATCGACACCCCGCGCTTCTCCTGAGATTTACTATCATCCGGCCATGGCCCGCGTGCTCATCATCGACGACGACTTCGAGATCATCGCCATCATCGGCGAGATCCTCAAGGTCGAAGGACACGAGGTGTCCTCCGCGGGCGAGCCCGTCGAGGGCATGCAGATGGCCCGCAAGGTCAAGCCCGACCTGATCATCCTCGACTACCACATGCCGGGCAATACCGGCTCGCATCTGTACGAGTCCTTCCGGCGCAACAACGCCACCAAGCTCACCCCGATCCTGTTCATGAGCGGCGAGGCCGACCCCGGGCAGATCATGGCCGAAATCTCCGACACCGAAGGCTCCCGCTTTCTGCCCAAGCCCGTGAAGCTCGAAGAATTCCGCCGCACGATCCGCGAGATGCTCGCGGGCACGAAGGAGAAATGATCCCATGAGCAAGCTCGTCCTCGTCCGCCACGGCCAGTCCCAATGGAATCTGGAGAACCGCTTCACCGGCTGGGTGGACGTTCCGATCACGCCGCTCGGGGAGCAGGAGGCGCACCGCGCGGGTAAGGAGCTCAAGGCGTCGGGCATCAAGTTCGACCTCGGCTTCGTGTCGGAGCTGATCCGCGCCAATCAGACGCTCGAAGTGATCCTGGCCGAGCTCGGCCAGCAGAACCTGCCCATCAAGAAGGACAAGGCCCTCAACGAGCGCCACTACGGCGACCTGCAGGGCATGGACAAGGCCGAGACCGCCAAGAAATACGGCGACGCCCAGGTGCACATTTGGCGCCGGTCGTTCGATGTGAAGCCGCCCAACGGCGAGAGCCTCAAGGACACCGCCGATCGCACCTTGCCCTACTTCAACAATTTCATCCTGCCCGCGGTGAAGGCCGGCCAGAACGTGCTCGTGTCCGCGCACGGCAACTCCCTGCGCGCGATCATCATGGAGGTCGAGAAGCTCACTCCCGATCAGATCATGAAGGTCGAGATCGCGACCTGCCGCCCGATCTACTACGACATTGCCGCGACGGGAGAAATCGTCGACAAAAAGGTCTCCGTCCCGGCGTAAGACGGCGCTTCCTGTTTTTGTATGATAGGAGCATGAAGAAACTGCTCTTTTTCGCCGCCGCCGTGGC
>JAYTIP010000330.1:0-6027 GCA_043731745.1 Elusimicrobiota bacterium
AAAGCCTGACACCAATAAAACCAATAAAAGAGCCCCCGGTCTTTCGACCGGGGGCTTCTTCTGCGTCTGAATCTTTGCACGAGGGGGGACTCGAACCCCCAAACCCTTTCGGGCGTACGCACCTCAAGCGTATGTGTCTGCCAGTTCCACCACCCGTGCGCGGGTTTACGACGGTTTACTTCGAGGTTTTCGGAGCGACCGGCGCCGGCTTGGCGGCCGGCTTCGACGCTTTCTTCTGGTCCGGCGCGATCGACTTGTAGGCCGCCGGGTCCGACTGCGCCGTCGGGCCCGTGGGCGCGGCCGCCGGAGCTTCCACGGGCGCCGGAGCGGGCAGGGCCGGGAGCTTGGAGGTCACGCTGGACATTCCGGTGCGGTCGGAGAGGAGCGTCAGGAAAAGCGAGGTAATGGCGAAGGTCGCCGCGAGGCCGGCGGTGAACTTCTTCATGAAGCTCGTGCCGGTGGGCGTGCTGATGAGGGAGTCCCCCCCGCCGCCGAACATGGACAGGCCGGCGCCGCGGCCGGTCTGGAGAAGCACGAACAGGATCATGCCCAAGCAAGCGATGATGTGGACCGTCAGCAAAAAGGTGTACATGGAAGTTGGATTATACCTATTTTTAGGACGCGAGCGCGACCAGCCCGGGCAGGGCCTTGCCTTCGAGGAGCTCTAAAGAGGCGCCGCCGCCGGTCGAGCAGTGGGTCATCTTGCTCGCGAGGCCGGTCTTCGCGAGCACGGAAAGGCTGTCGCCGCCGCCGACGATGGTGATGACGCCCTTTTCGGTGGCCTCGGCCATCGCCTTGGCGACCGCGTTGCTGCCCGTCGCGAACGCGGGCATCTCGAAGATGCCCATGGGTCCGTTCCAGAAAATCGTCTGGGCCTTGGCGATGTGTTCGGAGAAGAACTCGATCGTGTGCGGGCCGATGTCGACGCCGATCATGTCGGGCGGTATCGCCATCGCCTGCGTGACCTTGGTCTCGGCGTCGGGCTTGATCTCGCGCACGATCAGGTGGTCGGCGGGCAAAAGGCACTCGACTTTCTTGTTGTAGGCCTTTTCGATCACCGCCTTGGCGGCGTCGATCTGGTCCTTCTCGAGCAGAGATTTCCCGATGTTGATTCCTTGCGCGGCCAGGAAGGTGTAGGCCATGGCGCCGCCGATGAGCAAAGCGTCGACGCGCTCCAGGAGCTTGTCGAGCACGGCGAGCTTGTCGGACACCTTCGCGCCGCCGATGATCGCCAGAAACGGGCGCTGAGGGTTGCCGATCACGCGGTCGAGGAACTCGAGCTCGCGCTGGACGAGGAAGCCGATCGCGCCGGGGAGGTGCTTGGTGACGCCCGCGGTCGAGGCGTGCGCGCGGTGCAGGGCGCCGAAAGCGTCCTGGATGAAAAGATCTCCGTTCTTGGCCAGCGCCTTCGCGAACGCGGGATCGTTGGCTTCTTCTTCGGCGTGGAAGCGCAGGTTCTCAAGAAGCAGCACGTCCCCGGGCTTGAGCGCGGCGACGGCCTTCTCGGCGACGGGGCCGACGCAGTCCTCGGCGAACGCGACTGGCTTCTTGAGGAGCTTGCCGAGTTCGGCGGCCACGGGCTTGAGCGAATACTTGGGCTCCGGCTTGCCTTTAGGGCGGCCCAGGTGGGCGATCAGCACGACCTTAGCGCCTTCCTTGATCAGGTGCTCGAGGGTCTTGAGCGTCTCGCGGATGCGCGCGTTGTCCTCGATCTTGGCGCCCTTCATGGGCACGTTGTAATCCACGCGCGTCAGCACGCGCTTGCCCTTGACGGTCATTTCCTGAAGACGCTTGAGGCGCAGAGCCGGTTTGTCGGTCATTAGTAAATGTTCTTGCCCATCGCGGAGGCGATGAGCTCGGAGGCGAGGACGGCGGTCGCGTTCTGCGTGTCCTCGAGCGGGTTGACCTCGACCAAGTCGAGACCGACCATACGCTCGGAGTCGGCGCACAGCTCCATCAAGAGGTGGGACTCGCGGTAGGTCAGGCCGCCGCGCTTGACCGTGCCGGTGCCCGGCGCGTTGCCCGGATCGACGGCGTCGATGTCGAAGCTCAAGTGGAAGCCCGCGGTGCCGTCGCTGGCCATGTCGATGGCTTGCTCGGTCACCACACCCATCCCGTAACGGTCGATCTCTTGCATCGAGAAGACGCGGATGCCGGATTTGCGGATGTTGACCGCTTCCGCGCGATCCACGTCTCTGATACCGACGAGAACGACGTTGCGCGGATCGATCTTGGGGGAGAAGCCGCCCAGGCGCGCGAAATCCTTGTGGCCCATGCCGAGCAGGTGGGCGAGCGGCATACCGTGCACGTTGCCCGTCGGAGAGGACTCCGGAGTGTTGATGTCGGCGTGCGCGTCCACCCAGATCAGACCGACCTTGCGTCCCTTGTCGCGGTAGGCCCGCGCCACGCCCGACACCGAGCCCACGGCGAGCGAGTGGTCGCCACCGAGCGTAATTGGGACGGACCCATTGGCGACGGCCTCATAGGTCTGCTTCTCGAGATTCTGGCAGACCTTGAGGATGGCCGCGCCGTTCTTGAGCTTGCCCTTGGCGGCGGCGACGATCTTAGGAACATTGAGATCGCCGGCGTCGGTCACCTCGAGATCGAGCGCTTCGAGGCTCTCGACGAGGTTCGCCCGGCGCACGGCCGCCGGTCCGCCCGAGGCCCCTTTCTTGGAGGCCCCGTAGTCGAGGGGAACGCCGATAACGGTCGCCGAACGCTTTCGAGCGCTCACGAATTAGGCGGCGACGGCCGACTTCTTGGCGATGTAGGCGACGAGGTCGACGACGCGGTTGGAGTATCCCCACTCGTTGTCGTACCAGCCGAACACCTTCACGAGGTTGCCGTCGATGACGTCGGTCAGCGTCGAGTCGAACACGGAGGACGCCGGGTTGCCCATGACGTCGCGGGACACGATCTGGTCTTCGTTGTAGATCATGAAGCCCTTGAGCGTGCCGGACGCGGCGGCCTTCTTGAACGCCTCGTTGACCTCTTCCTTCGTGACGGCCTTGTTGAGGGTCGCGGTCAGGTCGACGATGGAGACGTCCTGGACGGGGACGCGGATCGAGGTGCCGGTCAGCTTGCCCTTGAGCTTCGGCAGGACGAGGCCGATGGCCTTCGCCGCACCCGTCGAGGACGGGATCATGGACACGGCGGCCGCGCGGGCGCGGCGCAGGTCGGTGTGGCGCTGATCGAGCAGGTTCTGGTCGTTGGTGTACGCGTGAACCGTGGTCATCAGGCCGTTCTTGACGCCGAACGCCTCGTCGAGAACCTTGCCCAGGGGCGCCAGCGCGTTCGTGGTGCACGACGCGTTCGAGATGATCGTGTGCTTGGCGGGATCGTATAGCTCGTTGTTGATGCCCATGCAGATGGTGATGTCCTCGCCCTTCGCGGGGGCCGAGATCACGACCTTCTTCGCGCCGCCGACGAGGTGGCCCTTGGCCTTCTCGGCGTCGGTGAACAGGCCGGTGGACTCGACGACGATGTCGACGCCGACGGACGACCAGGGCAGCTTAGCGGGATCGCGTTCCGCGAAAACCTTGATGACGCGGCCGTCGATCTTCAGGTCGTTGCCGACCGCTTCGACGGTCCCGTGGTAGGGGCCGAAGGTCGAGTCGTACTTGAAGAGGTTCGCGTTCATCTTCGCGTCCGTCAAATCATTGATCGCGACGACCTGGATGTCGGGATTCTTGAGGGAGGCGCGCATGACGAGGCGCCCGATGCGACCGAAACCGTTGATGCCGACTTTGATAGCCATGGTGGTGAAACCTCCGTGTATAAGGTCATCCTAGAATTTTTGAAGCGAATTTTCCACCCCGCGGGCCTGACGGCCGGCCAGCGTTCGACGCACCCGCTCCTGGGCCTTTCGGCCCTTCCCCCGGAAGGCCCGGGCGGTTACACTGTGGGCATGAGCTTACGCGTCGTCCCGGCCCTATTGCTGGCGCTCGCCCTCGGCGTCGCCCGGACGGCCGCGGCCCAAGTTTCGATCTTCGCCTCGAACGAAGTGCGCGCCGCGAGCGTGAAGGACCGCCTGCGAACCGTGCGGACCACCCTCAAGGACGGCACGCCATCGGCGCGGCTGCTCTCGCTCGCGGTCAGCGACGCGTTCCGGGAGACGCGAGACTGGGCCCCCGCCGCCGAGGAGTATTACGCGCGCAAGAACGACTTGGCCGCACGAGCCGCCGAGCTCGACGCGAAGCTCGACATCGTCATGGCCCGCAACTCGCCCGAGCGGGCGGAGGAAACGACCAAGGCTCTCGAGAAAGTCTGCGGCCCGGCCGATGTCCTGCGTTCGGACTACGAGTTCTACATGAAGCTGCCGTTGCTCGCCGCCGACGGCCCGCGGGCCGCGGCCCAGGCCGCGATGCGCCTGCTCGGCCACACCGGAGACTACCCGGTGGCGCTCGCCTACTTCCTCGACAAGACTCCCCGCCGCCCCCCCTACGCGCCGCTTCCGGCCGGGGTGATGGCGATCCGCCACCGGTAGCGGCTACATCGTCCGGGAGATCAGCTCGGGCGTGATGAAGATCAGCAGCTCGGTCTTGTCCTTGCTCTTCTTCTTGTTCTTGAAGAGCCAGCCGAGCAGCGGGATGTCCTTGAGAAGCGGGATGCCCGACTCGTTGTCGATGGTCTTGTCCTTGATGAGGCCGCCGATGACGACCGTCATACCGCTCTCCACGGAGACCTCGGTCGTGGCGACGCGCTCGGTCGTGATCGGGTTGTCCACCTGGAAGCCGACGAGCTCGGAGACGCCGACGCGGATCTTAAATGAGATCACGTTGCTTCCGGGCGAGACGATCGGAGTGACCTCGAGGTCCACGCCTTCCGGGATGAACTGCACGCTCTGAGTCGTGGCCGTCTGCGTGACCTGCGATATTTTCACCGGCAGGTTCTGACCGACGTGGATCTTCGCGGTCTTGTTGTTGCCCGTGAGCACCATCGGCTCCGAGATGGTCTTGCTCCGGGAGTCCGCCTTGATGAAGTTAAGCAAGGTGTAGAGGGTGGTCTTGTTCATCACGATGGACAAGTCGAAGATGCCGCCGGTGGGGAAGAAGGTGGGCGCCAAGGTCGTGTTGATGGACCCGTTCGGGTTGACCGTGTAGTTGGTCTGATCCTTGATCGTGCGAACGGTGCCGCCGGTGCCGAAGTTCGTCCCGCCGGCCCAGTTGATGCCCCAGGTCAGGGAGTTCCCCGCCTGCACCTCGATCAAACGGGCCTTGATCGCGATCTGCGGAGAGGGAATGTCGAGCTGGCCGACCATCAGCTTCATCTTGTGCAAAGTGTCGTTGGTCGAGGTCACGATCAGCGAGTTGGACGCGTTGTCGACCGAGACGACGGTGTTCTCCTTCTCCTTCTTGTCGAGAATGGTGAGCAAGGTCGGCTGGATGTCGAGCGCGAATCGGTACTTGAGCGGAAACACCTGCACGAGCACGGGCATGCTCGAGGCCTTGATCACCTCGATGACGCTGGCGTTGCGCTGGATCGCGACGAGGCCCATCTGGTCGAGCATGAGCCGAAACGCCTCGTCGAAGGGCACCCCGCGCAGCTGCATGTTGACGCGGCCGCCGACGCCGGGCGCTGCGATGATGTTCTTGTTGAACTTGAGCGCGAAGGTGCGCAAAATGCCGAGAAGATCCGCGTTCTTGAAGTTGAAGTCGATGGGGTCGGCGTTGAGCGACTCCACCAAGGCGTTCATGCCCGATTGCGGCCCCGTGTTCTTCAGCCGCTGTCCGGCAGGTCCGTCGACCGGGACGGTCGCGGCCGAGCTGCTGATCGTCGCCAGCTCCTGCAGGCTCTCGCGATCGAGGTCGGTGAGCTGCGCGGTTCCGGTGCTCACGAGCGTGTCCGGGAAGTCGTTCATCGGCTTCTGTCCCGCGGCGAGCCCCTGCGCCCAGGAGGCGTCCCCCAGAAATAGGACGGCGGCCAGCAAGGCGGCGAGCGTTCTGACGGGTTTCATTTCATGTCCTTTGGAGGAAGCGAGGGTCATCGGGGCAATGAGAGCGAATAGGTCTTTCCGCCGGCGGACAG
>JAYTIP010000331.1:0-4547 GCA_043731745.1 Elusimicrobiota bacterium
CCGTCATGCCCGAGGGAGTGCGAGTCGAAAATGCTCTTGATGAGCGCCTCGGACAGGTCGCCGTTCAAGTCCCAACCGCCCTCGACGTGGCGGTCGAGCGGGTCGAGCCCGCGCAGGACGACGAGCGCGCCGATGCGCTCGCGCGCGAGGTCCCCGAGCGAGCTGACCAGGATTTCCACCTGGCGGTGGGTGGGTGCGGCCTTGAGCACGCCGCCCGTCAAGCTCCACACCGCGATGCGCTCGAACAGCGAGCGGATTTCCTCCTGGAAGATCACGATCACGGCGACGATGAACACCGCGAAGAAGCCCTGGAAAATGCGCACCGTCATGTACATGCCCGCGACGAAGGCCACGGTGTAAACGACGACGAGCAAGAGGAGGCCCAGCGCCACGAACGCCGCCCGGGTGCGCTTGAACCACAGCAGCAGCCCGTAGATGAGGGTGCCGACGAGTAGCATGTCCAGAATGTCGGCGACCGCGATCGGCTTGAGCCAAGTGGGCATGACGGGGCTCAGTATAGCGGAAGAAGCTCCGGAAGGCCAGGGGCGACGGCTAGACGCGCATGTGCAGGGGCACGATGTCGAGCACCATGCCCCAGTACAGGCCCCAAAACATCAAAGTCTCCGCGCAAACCACGCGCACGACGGCGCGCAGCGCGCAGCCCTCGGCCTTGGGGGATTCAGTCCTTTCTGCGCCATAGGCCGTCCACGCGCACATCATGATCAGGGCGTGCAGCGGAGCGAAGAGGAAATAGGTCGCCGCGTAGAGGGCCAGCACGCTGAGGCCATGCCTGAGTTCGTTGGGGTTCGCCGCGCAGATCGCCAAAATATTCGCGCCCCACAAGCCGCCGGCCGCCTTTTCGGGAAGGTTCATGTCCCCAGTGTAGCCGGGACGGGCAGGCGCGTCCTCCCAACTTACGCCGAACGAAAAGTTAAGGCATCGCGAGCACGATCGCGGCCTCGAGAAGCTTGTTGGCCACGCTGTCGGCGAGCTCGCGTCCGTACTTGGCAATGAAGGCGCCGGTCAGCAAAGCCATGCACACGACCATGCATAGGAGCATCATGTATTCGACGGAGGCCTGGCCGCGGCGTGTCATCCCCCTACTGTAAACGAACGGGACGGCCGAAACAAGGGCCGGGGGATGACTCCTTAATAAACGGCTTTATTTGAGGGCTATTTGAGGGCCCCGGTGTGGAGACGGTGGCAGGGGACGCACAAAGTCTCGAGGTTGTCGGCGTGGTGAGAGCAGCTCAAGGTCCCGTGAGCGCCCAGACACGGCGTGATGTGATTGACCTCGAGGCGGGCATAGCGCTTGCCGCGCCGCCACAATATCAATGCCGCGCCCCCGTTGGGGCGCGGCGCCGGTTTCCAGCCGCAGCGGCGGCAGGAGCGCTTGTCGCGCTTCTTGGCGGCCTGGCGCGCCAAGGTCCACCAATGATTCGTCCAGAAGGCGTCGCCGCAGGCCTGCGAGCACCAGTTCCGACGCCGGGGCCCAAGCCCCTGGCCGCACCAGCGGCAGCCGCCGGGCGCCTTGACCAAGGCGCAGGAGGCGAGCAGGACGGCGCTCTTAGCGCTTGAAGTCAGGCTGGGAGGGCTGCTTCTTCACATCGCCGAGCAGCTCGGGCATGTTCCAGATCATGTCTTTGCGGTTGAAGGACGAGAGCTCGACCTCGTTGGCGTCCATGTGAATCGCGTCGACGGGGCAGGCCTCGACGCAGTAACCGCAGAATACGCACATGCCGAGGTCGATGTCGAAGGTCTTCGCGCGCTTTTCGACCGTCACGTCGGGCGCGTTCTCGGCGGTGATGCGGATGCACTTGGCCGGGCAGATCGTCTCGCACAGCAGGCAGGCCGTGCAGCGCGGCGCGCCGTCGTCGCGCTTGAGCAGGCGGTGGCGGGTGCGCGCGCGCTTGCCGAGCACGGCGGGATCCTCGGGGTACTGGATCGTGACGGCGCCGGGCAGGAAGCCTTTCACGCCGAACAAGGTCATCGTGTGCCGGAACAAGTTCACGAACAGGTGCCGGAAGGTGAGCGCCAAACCCTTCCAGACCTCGATGAGGTAGACCTCGGTCGCGAAGGTGCGCTGAGGCCGGACGACGGGCTTGACCGTTATGGCCATCGGAACGCTCCCAGGGACTTGAAGTAGACGATCCACACCGTCGCGAGCAGGTTGATCAGCGAGAGCGGCAGGATGTTCTTCCAGCCCAAATCCAGCAGCTGGTCGAAGCGGAAGCGCGGCAAGGTCCAGCGGATCTGCATGAGCAGGAACAGCAGCAGCATCATCTTGCCCACGAAGCTGCCGAGCATCAAGGCGCCGCCGAGCAGGCCCATGGCGCGCAGGTCGAGGCCGGGAATCGTCCAGCCGCCCAGGAACAGCGCGGTGATCACGCCGCAGATCACGATCGACTCGAAGAAGTCGGTCATCAGGAACATGCCGAACTTCATGCCCGAGTACTCCACATGATAGCCGACGATCTCGCTCTCGCCCTCGGGCAGGTCGAAGGGCGAGCGCTTGGTCACCGCGGTACCGGCGGTCAGGAAGAGAATGAAGGCCAGGGGCTGGACGAAGATGCCCCAAATCCCGTGGTTCGCCTGCCAAAGGACGGCTTGTGAGAAGTCGAGAGTGCCGTAGATGAAGAGGATCCCCGCGAGCGAGGAGGCCAGGCACACCTCGTAGGCGATCATCTGCGCCGCGCCGCGCAAGGCGCCGAGCAGACCGTAGTTCGACCCCGAGGCGTAGCCCGCCATCACGATGCCGTGCACGCCGAAGGCGAGCGTCGCGAGGACGAGCGGCACGCCCATGGGCAAGGCGATGGGCTGAAGATCCCAGGCTTTGCCCGCGTACTGGATCACGCCGCCGTACGGTAGAGCGGCGAGGCAGAACATGCCGCATCCCAAGGAAATCATGGGCGCGAGCCCATGAAGCCACTTCGTCGCGCCCTTGGGGATGAAGTCTTCCTTGGTGAGCATCTTGATCGCATCGGCGATCGGGTGAAACAGGCCAAGAATGTTTATGCCGAAGATCGCGGCGCGGTTGGCGCCGATGCGGTCCTGCAAGACGGCGCTTTGCTTGCGCTCGACCCAGCCCAAAAGACCGGCGATGTTGAGGCCCACGCCGAGCACGGCGAAGAGGATCTTCGCGGTCGTGAAGAGAATGTCGTTCATCGGGAGGGCCGGGTTCACGCCACAGCCTCCTTCGCCTTCGCGCTCAGCGCCTTCAGGAGCAAGGCGAAAATGTCCCAGTCCGGGCGCGCGTCGCCGATGGGCGCCAGCGCCTTCTTGTACGCCTGAACCTTTCCTTCGAAGTTCGTGAAATGGCCCTCTTCCTCGACATAGGCGGTCGCGGGCAGGCGGTAGGTGAACGAGTCGCCCAAGGCGTACTTGTTCGGGCCTTGGAGGATCGAAACGCCGGCCTTGGCGAGCAGACCCGCGGCCTTGTCCCCCCAAATCTTAGAGAGGTCGCGTTCGATCACATACAAAACATTGATCTTGCCCGCCCCGAGATCCTGAGCAAGCTCGTCGAAAGATGCGCTCTTGAGTCCGAGGGCTTCGCCGCCTTTGAGATTGGGCACCTTCTCCTTACGGCGCAGCAGCGCGTCCTCTTCTCCGATCTGGTCCGGCTCGGCGGTGAAATAATGGTTTTTGATCTTGAGCTTGTCCACGAACAAGGCCTTGTACGCGGCCCAGTCTTCATTGGACAGCATGCCCGACGCCACGACCGCGATCCCATCGCCCTTCAGGACTCCGGCGAGCTCCTCGGCCATGGTGAACCAAGACTTCTCGGTCTTCTCCGGCGTCAGCTTCACGACCTTGCCCAGACGGTCGGAGTCGAGGTTCCCGAACCCGTAGCGCCCGTCGTCGCACATCCAATGGCCGTTCACGTCCATATTCACGCGAGGCTTCAATCTGGCCACGCGCTTGCCGTCGTTGTGCCACGGCCGTTCGGTGTTGGCGTGCACTGAGATATTGCAACCGCGCGAGCAGCCGGGGCAAATTGAATCCGTTTTGTCTAAGTACCAGACCCGGACTTTATATCTGAAGTCGCGGTCGGTCAGCGCGCCGACGGGGCAGATGTCGACGACGTTGCCCGAGTAGGCGTTGTCGAGCGTCATGCCCGGCGTCACATCGATCTTCTCCGTGTGGCCCATGCCGAAGATGCCGAGCTCGTGGGTCTTGGTGACATTGTCGACGAAGCGGGTGCAGCGCGTGCACAGCACGCAGCGCTCCTGGTCGAGCATGACATGCGGCCCCGCTTCGATGCGCTTGCCCTTGTGCTCCTTGTCCTCGCGCACCGAGCTCGAGTACTGGCCGATCTTCATGTAATAGTCCTGAAGACCGCACTCGCCCGACTGGTCGCAGACGGGGCAATCGAGAGGGTGATTGACGAGATGGAGTTCCAAGGCGGACGCCTGGGCGCGCTTGACGAGATCAGAGTCGCTCTTGACCTCGAGGCCCTCGCGCACGCCGGTGCGGCAGGAGACCTGGGGCTTGGGCGCGCCGGTGACCTCGACGATGCACATGCGGCAGTTGCCGGGGTTGCCGAGCGC
>JAYTIP010000332.1:0-6347 GCA_043731745.1 Elusimicrobiota bacterium
CGACACCAACGAAGGCTCCCGCACCTTCGACGGCGCCACCGACCACGACGCGATCCTCGCCCCCGCCTTCGAGCCCCCGACCGTCTCCGCCCCCGCCCCCGTCGTCGACGAAAACCCCGACGAGCAGGGCGACAACCTTCCCCAGCGCCCCCAGATCAGCTTCCAGCCCGCGCAGAAATCCTCCCTCATGTCCATCGACGCCGGCCAAGGCCTGTATGGCACGATGAAGATGGTGAAAGACTCCGCCGGCTCCAAGATGTACTGGAACGCCTACAAGAAAGGCGCCGAGATCGACGTCGTCATCCGCGGCGAGAACATCTTCAACCGCTCCACCAAAATCACCTTCGCCGTCACCAAGCGAATCGGCGACCTCACCCGCGAGGACTTCGAAGGCACGATTCCCAAACACATGCTCAAAGCCGGCGTCGTGACCTTGCGCAAGTACCTCATCTCCAACATGGAGGACAACCGCAAGCGCTGGAGCCCCGAGCAGGCCCCCGTCTCGGCGGACACCAAGGTCCGCGTGGTCAAGTTCGAGTCCTACCTCGAGCTGTTCCGCCAGACCAACGGCCCGAACGCGATTCCTCAGCCCGAGGCGATCGCCCCGCGCACCCCTCTTAAGGTGAAGCCCGAAGGCGCGCTCAAGCCGCTCTCCCTGTTCCTGCCGCGCGCCGTGTACCTCGACATGGACTCCTTCGACGGCCCGATCCCGAAAGAAATCCTCTCCGACATGGCCAAGCTCCAGCGCACCGGCGTGTACTTCGTGGGCATGACGCGCAAGCCCTACGCGGCCGCCGCCTCCATGAAGGACAAGCTCGTCAAGCAGCTCTCCGCCTACCAGATGAGCATCCTGATGCCCATCCGCTTCATGATGATCACCGACGACGGCTCCGTGATCTCCGAGCTTCCCCGCGGCGGCGCGCCCGAAGCCGTCGACGTGCTCGCGTTCTCGCTCGCCGAGCAGGAAGTCCTGCGCGACGCGGCGAAGAAGGCCTCCGAGCAGGCCGGCGTCTCGCCCCGCGGCGTCGAGGAAATCCGCCAGGCGCCCTTGGTCGAGCGCGAGAACCGCTTCGACGACAAGACCGTCGAGCGGCCCCTCGGCCCCGATCCGCGCGTGCGCTTCGAAGTCCGCCTGCCCAAGTCGATGTCGGAGAAGGCCGTCGCCCTCTGGCTCCGCTCCTTCGACCAGGTGCTCGCCGCGCAGGGCATGAAGGTCGTGACCCATGTCAGCCCCCTCCCCGACGGCAAGCGCAGCTTCATCGTCTCCCGCACGACGCTCGAAGGCTCGATGGCCCGCCTCGAGGCCGCGCTCGGCGAGAAGTTCGGCCTGTACCTGAACCCCGGCGACGCGCTCGTCCTCAGCGCCGATCCGAAGATCATGGCGGCGAACTCGAAGTCGATCGACATGGCCGCGCTCACCGGTCTCAAGGGCACCGAGCTCATCGAGAACGCGCTCGGCCTGATGCTGGGCGAGCACCGCGAGAACCTCCCCGGCGACCTGTCGGGCTCCGCGTCGCGCATGGCGTCGTTCTCCTACAACAAGCAGCGCTACTTGTCCGAAGCCCTCATCAAGATGGACGGCGAGGAGCAGAACATCAACTTCTTCTCAGGCCACGTCGTCCACGCCGCGCAGGATTGGCTGATCTTCGAGCTTCAGAACGGCCGCAAGCCGACGAAGGAAGCGTTCGCCGAGCACCTGTCGCGCCACTGGAACGAAGGCCTGCGCGAGTTCAAGGCCGTCGGGATGCCGCCCGCCCACATGGCCGACAGCTGGCTCAAGGCGTCGCTGACGCGCGCCGAGAGCATGTACGACATCGTGACCAAGATCTACGATCGCGGCGAGACCTTGATCGGCACCGAGATCCCGAACTTCTTCGTGCTCAAGGACTTCCAGCGCAAGAGCGGCGAGCTCAAGCGCCGCTACATCCTGCACACGATCTTCGACTTTATCGCGTTGCGCCCGGATCCCAAGCGCCCCGGCCACGCGACGCTCGTCATCTACGACTTCAAGACCGGTCCCGCGAAGACCCGCCCGAAGCTCAACAAGGACGTCCAAGTCCTCACCTACGCCCTGTTCGCCAACGAGAAGTGGGTCGGCCAGCAGTTCCCGTCGCCCTACCTGGCGGGGGAGAAGAACTACACGATCGACGACGTCTCCGTCGAGTTCATCTACAGCAACAAGCTCCAGCCCACCGACATCAACCGCTGGAGCCTCGACGGCGTGCGCCGCAAGATCATCGGCACGCTGAACCGGATTCACGCCGCCGAACAGAAACTGTTCGACCTGGCTCCGGTCAAAAAGCCGACGGCCGCGCAGAAAGCCAAAGCCGCGAAGGCTAAGGCCGCCAAGGCCAAAGCCAAGGCGAAGGGCAAGAAGGCCGCTCCGGCGAAGGACGCTCCCGAATCCCGCTAACGCCTTAAAGACCTAATCGAGGGGCCCACGATGAGTGGGCCCCTTGTTATTTGTGGAAGGGACGGAGGGCCCTAGGGATTAATGGTTGATGCCGGTATCCTATAGGCAATGATGACCCGAAAAGTATTGTCGGTCCTCCTGTCTATTCTGGTCGTCTCCGTTTCATATCCCTATAAAGCCGTCGCTCAAGTCTTCAACGGCGGCGCAGCCGCCGAAGCTTCAGGGATCTCCGGCGCCGTTCCCCGTATCGGGTTGAATGGCTCGTTGTCGCCCCTCTCTCCTACGCCCTTACTGACGCCGTCCCTCCAGGGCGGGCTCGTCCCCACTCTTAATGCGCCGTCGATCGTGACGCCCAACGCCGTTGCCGTTCTCAATCCGTTAAATGTCGTAAATCCGTTGGCGATCGTCCCAGTCCTTCCCCTCTCCGTTATCGCCGCAGCGCCGCAGGCCGTCGCGGCGTCAGCCGCGACGCGTTCCCTCTCGGCCCCCGCTACCCCCGTCGCCCAATTGGCGATTTTCGGCGACAAACTCTCCGCCGCCGCCTCCAAAGGCGACGACAAGTCGTCCCTCCTCGATTCCTTCTTCACCGGCGCCAAAACCCTCGCCTCTTCGCTCACAGGCGAGCCCGCCGTGGTGGCACCCACCGCGCTGACGCCGACGCTTTCCGCCCCGTCCGTCGAAACCCGCGCCACGCCCCCGTCTCCCATCGCCCTCGAAGCGATGGCCATCGACCCGAAGGCGGCTCTCCCGTCGCGCCAGGCCGCCGTCGCCCAGATCTCCGACAAAGCCGTTCTCGAGCGAGTCGCCTCGGCCAACCCCGAAGGCTCTTCCTCCGACTACGAAATCCACCGCGCCGCTCTCAAAGCTCTCGCCGAGCAAGGCGACGTCCGCTCCCTTCGCCCCGTCTCCGCCGCTCACAAGGCCGAGCTCCTCACCCGCCTCACCGAGCAGAAGCCCTCCTCCGCCGTCTTCGACTACGACGACACCCTCGAGAAGTTCCGCGAGCCCATCTCCGCCCCCGTCGCCGCCGGACTCAAGTCCGCTTCCGACGCGGGCGTGAAGGTCGCGATCCTCACCGACCGCCCCGACCAGCGCAAGAACGAGAAGGACGTCACCGTCCTCGACTCGATCGCCTCGATGACGCCCGAGCAGAAATCCGAGCTCACCGTCGGTTCGAATTCCGGCGCCCGTCTCACTATCTTCAACGAAAAAGGCGAGCCCGTGATCGCCTACGACGCCGCCCTTAAATTCACCGACGCCCAAGCCGCCGCGATCACCGCCGCCTCCGCGAAGACCGCCGACAAGTTCGGCCGCTACGAGTACAACGGCGCCGAGGAAAACCTCTCCGCCTTCAAGTGGGTTCGTTTCCTGCCGCTCGGGATGTCCGCCGAAACCGTGCAGGCCGCCTCCGCCTTCATGCAGGCGGAGCTCGACGCCGCAAACTCCGGCATCCAGGTCTCCGGCCGCCAGGCCGCCGACCCCAAGAACCCGTCGTACCTCACGATCTCGCTCCTCGACAAAACCGTCGGCATCAAGGCGCTGAAAGAAACCGCCGGCTTCGCCGCCCCTATGCTCCTCGTGGGCGACTCCTTCTTCGGAACGCGCATGGTCGACGCCGACATGACCAAGGCCGCGGGGGAGAACTCGCTCACCTTGGCCGTGGGCGGCTTGGCCGACCCGCGCATCCCGAATGTCTTCGTCTGGCCCACCAAGAGCGCCGAGGCCTCCGCCGAGATCTTGGGCGCGCTCGGTAAGCCCGCGACTCCCGTCGAAGAGATGAACAAGAAGGCCGTCGCCGGCCTCTTCGCCCAGCGCACGATCTCGATCGTCGCCTTCATCCTCACCTCGATCGCCTATCCGCTGATCACGATTCCCGCCGTCGGCGTCGCCGGCTACGGCGCGCTCATGGCCCTCGGGCCGTTGGCCGCGATCGCGACGGGCCCGCTCAACGGCTTCATCGCCGACCGCATGTCGGCGCGCAACGGCCTCGTGCTCATGGCCGCGATGCGCGCCGTGCTGGCGCTCGCCCTGCCCCTTTTCGCTTTGTTCGGCGTCCTCAACTTCTGGACCTTGCTGCTGGCCTCGGTCGCCAACGGCTGGCTCTTGTCCTCGCTGATGATCACCGAGGGGACCTACATCCGCCGCCTCGCGGGCGCGAAGAACGTGCCCATGGTCAACGGCCTCGCCGCGATCAATTACCTGTCGTTGCAGGTCGTCCTGGGCCTCATCCTCGGCGTGGGCAAGTACATCGATCATTTCAACCTGATGATCCCGTTCTACCTCTCGGCCGCCGTGCACGCCGCGATCGTGATCCCGATCATCTGGAAGACGATCCCCAACATCACCCCGGCCGCCGCGGCGGTCAAGAAGGCCGCGGCTAATTTCACCGAGTCGCTGCGCTCCTAGGGCGAGACGGCGAAGGCCTTCATCAAGAAGTACTGGAAGGAGGCGGCGCTCTTTACCGCCTCGATCGGCGCTTATGTCGTCTGGCACTCCGCGCTCCCGATCTCCGGCGCTTTGATGTTCTGGATTTCGCGCACCGACGGGTTTAAGACCATCTGGGCGCAGAAGCCCCTGCGCTGGGCGATGCTCCTCTCCGCCTTGTCGGCGGGGCTGGTGTATCCGCTCCAATACCTCGCGTTGCCGCTGATGGCCGGCTTGCTTGGCGGCGCGGCGGGTAAGGGCCTGATTCTCGGCCAGCTGCTCGGCGCCTATTTCTTCGGCCAGCTCGTGGCGAACGCGGGCCAGCTCTCGGCGCCCACGAACGCGACCAAGATGCCGGACCTGAAGATCCCCTTCACCAAGATCTCGGTGCCTTTCGAGCGCGTCGTGCAGGCGGGCGTGCTCGCCTTGGCCGCCGTCTGGGCGGGCGTGAGCCTGTTCCCCGGCAGCCTTCTCGCCTCGGCCGCGGCCGTCGCCGTCGGCCTCGCGTTGCTCTACGGCTCCTCCAAGCTCTCCGCGCGCGGCTGGATTAAGTTCCTCGGCGTCGGCCTCTCGGCCGTGCTCCTCCCCTTCGCCTTCTGGGGCTCTATGCCCGCGCTGTTCGCGAGCGTGCTCCTCGTCGGCATGTTCGCCGGCCCGAGCTCGGTCGTGTTCTCGAGCTACTTCCAGACCAACGCGAAGAACTCGAACTTGGGCGCCGCGATCGGCGTCAACGGCTCCACCTTCAACGCGGCGGTCTCATTCGGCTATGGCCTCATGAGCTTAATAGCGGGCCTGTTCACGCCCGCCTTCCCAGCGGCGCTCGGGCCGATCGGCCTGATCTTCATCGCGGCGGGCGTCGTTTTCTTCTTCGCGCCGAAGCTGCTGCCGGGGCTTCCCGAGTCCAGCGTCAATAAGACCGCCAAGAAGTAAATTATAATCTCCGCCATGCCCGCGCCCAAGGTCGCGTCCGTCGACTTCGCGCCCCCGGCGGATGTTTCCTCGGGGGACTGCGAACTGTCGGTCTCCTTCGAGGGCGGCGGCGGCTCGACCTTCAAGGTCGCGACCTTCGACCGCGCCGAGGCCTGGATGACCGCCTCGAAGAAAAAAGCCTGGTGGTCCGAGCCCGTGCTCTTCGTCTCCGATCTCAAACCGGAAACCGTGCGCGAAGCCGTCGAGGCGATGGCCGCCGAGATGGGCGGTTACTGGCTGCGTTACTACCACCGGAGAAAGCCGTGAGCCCGGTTTCGAGCCCGGTCGGCCATGTGGAGCTCACGCACCTCACCGACTCTGAGCGTCCCGAGCACGCGAGCGGCGTCATCGAGGTCTACCTCAAGGACGGACGCCAGTTCACCTTGCTCGCCGCCACGCCTTCGTGGTTCCGCGCCGAGCTCGAACGCCTTCGGCTGAAGTTCTACTACGGCCCCGCCGTTCTCTTCCTCCATAAGCTCGACCTCACCGCCGCTCGCAAGGCCGCCAAGGACATGCTCGCTCAAGACGAGCAACTCCTCGT
>JAYTIP010000333.1:0-2837 GCA_043731745.1 Elusimicrobiota bacterium
CATGATTCCCTTATGAAGACCTTCGCGATCGAGTTTCGAAATCGTCATCACGAGATCTTCGAGCGCCGCGCTCTCCGAACCCGTCAGGCCCTCGGTCGCCTTCGGCAGATCTTTCTCGAGCTTGTCGATGAGGCTGACCATGCCCGTCTCCTCGCCGACCTTGCCCTCGCGGCTCTTCACCCAGGCGTTGACGTCGGCCTCCACGGCCGAGATCTCCTGGAGCATCTTGGGGCTGAGCTTATGATCGGAACGCATCGACTTGAAGATGTCCTGCGTCGTCGTGCTCACGAAGTCGGCGTGGCTGCCCTCGCCGAGGAAGGACTGCATGAGGCGCACATACTGCTTGTCGCGCCATCCCGGGATCGCGCCGCCCTTGGCGTCGCGCACGACCCACGGAGAGGCTTGGACCGAGTCGATCGCCTTCTTGAGCGCCGCGAGCTCAGACGGGCCGAGCTTGCCCGGTGCCTTCTGCAGGCCTTCCAAATTCTTGGCCATGACCTTGATGACGTCCTCAAGCCCCTTGCCCTCGGGAACCTTACCCTTCCCCTCGGCGACCTGCCCGTCGCGGCCCTCGGCCCAGTTGTGAACCTTGGTACGGTATTCGTTGATCTTGTCGAGCATCTCGCCGCGGTTGCGGTACTCGAGCGCGAGCGCGTCGAAGACCACATCGGCGCGCGCCTTGACGATCTCCACGCGGTTGAAGGCGTTGAAGCGCTTGTCGCCGGTGATGATGTAGTCGTAGAGCGCGGTCAGAGCGCGGGCCTCCTTCGCGTTGAGCTCCCCCTTCTGCAGGCGGGCCTCGGCGTCGGCGCGCAGTTCCAAGCTCAGCTCGAGGTAGCTTTGCTTGACCATCTTTCCGTCGGGACCGAGCTTGGCGGGATTGTTCTCCCAGGCCAGCACCTTATTGATGTGCTCCTTCTGCACGGCGTCGAGCTTGGGCGACTCGAGGGGCAGGTCTACGACGGCGGCACGCAAATTCTTGCCCGCTTGGCCGATGGGCAGGTTCGCATCAAGGTGGTCCTTGAGGACCTCGCGCACCCGCGCGCTGAGCTCGGGCGGGAGCTTACGGCCCAGGTTGGTCTCGGCGCGGTACAGGGCCTTGGCGATGTCGATCTGGATATCGGGCGTGATGCGGCCCCAACCCTCGACGTTCTCGCCGGGCGTGACCTTCAGGGCCTTGAGCGAGCGCGCCGGCTGCTCGACGAGGCCCTCGGTCGCCACGTCGTAGGCGGTCTTCTGGACTTCTTCCGTGACATGCAAGGTCCGGAACATGTCGCCGCTGCCCAGTTCGCGCACGGCCATGAGCTCGACGGGGTTGACGAAGCCGTTTTCCTTGGCGATTCGGTTGATTTCCTTGAACTGGCCCTGCTCCTTGGCCTGCTTCGTCACGATCCATTCGGTCGCGGGCTTCTCCCCGAAGATGCGCGCTTCAAAGAGCCGTTGGGACAGCGGCGGCTGGACGGTCTTGAGCTTGAGCTTGGTGTCGACGGGGGCGTTGGCGTACTCGCCGGTGCGCCCTTCCGCGTCGTACTGCTTCATGCCCTCGCGCGTCATCATGTACGGGCCGGCGTCGCGGGCGCCGTGAGCGGCGTGCGTCGGGATCAGCAGCCACGCGGGCGACTCGAGCCACGCCCGGCCGGTGGCGTTGGCCTTTTTAATGCGGCGCTCGATGTCGTCTTCGGGCGCCACGGCCTCGCCGTTCTGCGCGATGAGCGGCGTGTACGGGGCGATGTTCCACGAGTACTTTTCGCCCAGGTAGCCGGCCGCTTGGCTGAACAGCGCGTACTTGGCCACGTTGTCGGCCATGCTCAAGGTGAAGGCGGCGCTCTTGCTCAGCACATTGGGGCTGACGCTCAGGCGCTCGAGGAAGCTCATCTCACCGCGCGCCGCGGCCGCCTCGACGCCGGCCGAGCCGCCCAGGCGCACGAAGTTGACGGCCGAGGAGAAAGTCCCGACCACGCCCTTGCTGCCGATCGTTTCCATCGCGGGCGAGACATACCGAATGCCGCCGAAAATGGTCGAAGGCAGGCCGATGTAGCCGAGTCCGGGGTGGAAGGACTCATTGGCCCACCACACGCCGCCCTTAAAGCCCGTGGTGGCGGCCTTCCACGCGCCGGCGGCGTCGTCGGCGAACATGCTGTGGCCGGGCTCGACGAGCTGATAGCCGCCGATGTTCACGCCGCCGATGCGATTGGTCGCCATGTCCCAGAAGTGGCTGCCCACGGTGAAGCCCGCCGAGATGCCGCCCGACAGGATCGTAAATCCGCCCTGGCGGATGGCCACGCTCCCGGCGCGCGCGCCGCTCGCGACCAAATACTGCGCGACCGCGTTCTCCCCCGCCACGGACTTGACGCGAGCGGCGCTCGGCTCGAGCGACTCCAGGCGCGCCGCCGAGTGCTTCGCGATCTCGCCCGCCGCGTACACCACGCGTCCGCCCGCGCGCACCGTGAAAAGACCGATCGACTTGGCCACACCCGCCTCTTCCATCGGCGCCGCCCACTTCATGATGCTCATGCCCTTTTCGCTGAGCTTTCCGGCGAAGCTCAACGACGCGCGCGCCACCGGCGCCAGCAAGGCGATGCTGATCGTCCAGGTCAAAAAGGTCGACGCGGCGTCCAGGGACTTGTTCGTCTCCGCCACCGCGCTGATGGCGCCGTGCCCAGCCTTGAGCGTGGACGCGATGCGCGTGGCGTCCGTCTCCTGGCCGAGCGAATACTCGGTCGGGCCGTGCTTCATCGCGATGATGCGTTGGCGGGCCTCGGCCCAGTCCTGGCGCCGTCCCGAGGCGATCAGGCCGGCGATCTCGGTGTAGGCGGCGTCCAGGCTCACCCTCACGG
>JAYTIP010000334.1:0-4910 GCA_043731745.1 Elusimicrobiota bacterium
ACCGTCGGATCGGCCTGCAGACGCATCTTCTTGTGCAGGCGGTTGAGATAGACGGCGGCGATGACCGGGCGTTCCTGCTTGAGCACCGCCTCGCGCTCCACGATCGAGGCCAAGGTCAGGGCCTGGTCGAGGGTGAGCTCCGGCTTGGGGTTGGCCGCCGCGTACGCGGCGCCGATCTGGCGCTCGAACTCCGTCGTCATCACGGCGAGGGCCTTCTCGGCCGCGTAGCCGGGGGGCAGATGGTAGGTGGAGGGGAAGAGCCGTCCCTCGAGCTTGCGGGCGGCGACGAGCTTCATGAACTCGGCGGCGTCGGTCACCCCGTCTTTCTCCAGGCGCTCGGCGATCTGATTGGCCATGAATCCCTCGGGAATCGTGACCTTCATGTCGTCGGTGAGGCCGAGCGTGAGCTTGCGAGTGACGACCGTCGGCCATTCGCGTAGGCGCAAGGTATAGGCGCCGGGCTTGAGGTGACGGTCGAAGCCGGTGATCTTAAGGAAGACGCGGAAGACGAACACCGAGGGGACGATTCCCTCGCGGCCGAGAAGCTCCGCCGTCTGGCGCGCGCTGATGCCTTCGGGAATGTCGACGCGCTTGGGCGCTCCCGGGCGCAGCGCGAACGCCCCGGCGAGGGCGATGAGCACTGCCGCCGCGCCGGCGATGAGGAGCGAACGGCTCACGCCGGCTTCTTCTCCGTGCGGCGCAGCGCCGCGCGCACGCGCGCGAGCAATTCCGGCGCCTGAAAGGGCTTGACGACGAAGTCGTCGACGCCGAAGTGCAGGGCCTCGAGCTCTTCGTCGGCGGTCTGCTTGACGGTGAGCATGATGACCGGCAGGTTCTTAAGGGTGGGTTCGGCGCGCATCGCGCGACAGAAATGCTCGCCGTCGAGCCGGGGCATCATCCAGTCGACGAGCACGATGTCAGGGGCCTTCTCCTTGGCCATGCGCAGGCCTTCCTCTCCATCTTTGGCGAGGCGGACCTCCATGCCGGCGGAGCGCAGCACTTCTTGAATGATGATCCGGTAATCCTCTTCGTCGTCGATCACCAAAATGTTGGTCGCCATATCGTCTCCTGCGGCCTACGCCGCCACCCTCAGTGAAAAGCTGATACGCGTTCCCTGGCCGGGGACGGACTTCACATCGATCTTGCCGCCATGCTGATCCACGATGGACTTTACGATATAAAGCCCCAGGCCCGTTCCTTTGTGCCCCGTCACGCCCTCGGAGGTGTTCCGGCCCTGCGTGAACGGCTGGAACAAGCGGTCGCGGTCGGCGGAGTCCATGCCGCGGCCGGTGTCGCCGACGGTCACCTCGATCCAGCGCGCTCCGCCGTCGCGAAACTGCTCACCCGCGATCCAGATTTGGCCGCCCGAGGCGGTGAACTTGAGGCCGTTGGCGACCAGGTTCACGAGGACCTGGCGGACGCGGTCGGCGTCGCCCATCACGGAGGGCAAGGCGGGAAGGCGGTTGGTGATCGAGACGCTTTGCTGGAGAGCCTTGGCCTCGAAAAATTGGACGACTTCGTTGGCGACCGCAGAAAGCTCCATCGGGCGCAGGACGCACTCCATCTTGCCCTTCTCGATCTTGGCCACATCGAGCAAGTCGTTGATGAAGCCCGAGAGGCGCCTGACATTGACCTGGATGCGTTCGAGGAACTCCTTTGACTGCGCGTAGCCCTCGGGCGTGCCGCCCGCGACCTTCTCGCGGATCAGCTGCAAAAAGCTTTCGATCGCGCCCAAGGGGGAGCGCAGCTCGTGCGTGACCGAGGAGACGAAGTTGCGCTTGACGGTGTCGAACTCTTCGAGTCGCGACGACATACCGTTGAAGGCGCGCACCAAGCCTCCGAGCTCGTCGTCGGAGTCCCAGGCGAGCTTGCCGCCGAGCTTGCCGCCGCCGATCTCACCGGCCAGACGGCTGAGCTCGATGATCGGCTTGGTCAGGCCGCGCGCGATGAGGAACGCAATGAACAAACCCAGGAGGCTCGTCACGCCCCACACCGCGAGGATGATCTTCGCCAGCCGAAGCGTGGCTTCCCGGAAAGGCGCCTCGATGACGGCGTAGTCGAGCGATAGGTCGACCTCGACGGTGCGTTGCGGATCGGCGGGATCGGACACGGTCAGACGGGACACCCGCGACTGGGCGCCGAACTTCAACGCACCGACGGAGGCCTCGCGCTCTCGCCCATGAGACTTCCAGCGGATGTTCGTCTGGGTGATCGCGGGGTACTGGACCTGGAGGAACTTCATGTAGCTGAGCAACGAGACGTCGTCTTTCTGGATCAGCGAGTCCGAGGCCGCTCGCTGGACGGCCGTCTCGATGAGCTCGGCGGAACGGCGAACGTCGCGCTCCTGGTACTGGCGGCGCACGACCAACACGCCCCAGCCGAGCAGCGCCATCGACAATACCTGGAGCAGGAAGGTGCTGAGAACGAGACGCGTGCGGATCGTCACTTCTTCTCGCCGCCCTGGATGATCTCCGACTGCACGCGGTCGAGCGCGCGCCGCGCCGATGTGTTGTTGGGCTCGGACTCGATGATGCGGCGGAACGCGGCGGCCGCCTCGGTCAGCTTGCCCTGCGCGTAGAGGTCGACGCCTTGCTCGTAGAGGCGTTCGATCTCGACGGGCGTCAGGCCGCTCGTCTTGACGGGCTCGACGGCCTTCGCGGGCGCGCTGTCGCGGCGTCCGCGCTCGATGAGAGACTGAAGCGCGTCGATGTAGCTCTTGATCTGCTTGCGCGAGTCGGAGTCGGTTTCGAGCTTGTAGGCCGAGCGCAGCGCCTTGAGCGCCTCGGGGTTGTGGTGCAGCGCGTAGTGCGCGGCCCCCAGTCGCTTGTAGGCGAGGGCGTTGGACGGATCGAGCTGGAGAACCTGCTCGGACAGCTTCACGACGCGCTCGAAGTCGCGCTCGCGCAGGGCCACTTCCATCAGGGCCATGGTGCCGCCGACGACCTTCTCCGCACCCATCGTCGGGGCCTTTCCGGACTCCGGCGCCGGCACGGAGCCTTCGCGCGCCAAGCCGCTCTTGGCCTCGATCGCCTTCGCCAGCCGCTCGACGCGCTCGTCGGTGGGATTGAGGCTGCCGGCGTAAGCGAGTTTACGCAGGGAGCCCTTCGCGTCTCCCGCGATGAAGTCGAGCGAGCCCTCGTACACCGCCGCCTGGGCGGCGTCCGTCTGGTAATCCTTGACCGCAGGGTAGACCTCCGCGACCGCGGTGATGCGCTCGAGGCTCTTCTGCAGCTGAGTATCCTTGGGCTTGAGCGACACCGCCTGCGTCAGCTTGTCCGCCGCGTCGGTAAAGCGGCCGCCGGTCGCGTCGAGCTTGGCCTGGCGCAGGAACTCGTCGATCGCCGTGCGCTTGTAGAGGGCCAGGTCTTCCATCTGATAGCGGAAATCGGGCGTGCCGACCGCGGCCAGGTCGCGCAGGTTCTCGAGGATGGCCTCGCCGAACGAGGCGTCGGCCTGCTTGGGCCGGCCGAAGCGGATGCCCAGGCCGATGCGGTGGCTGCCCGAGGTGGAGGTCAGGCCCGAGAGGGGGAGGGCGAAGCCGTAGTCGAACTGCATGCGTCCGATCTTATACGAAAGTCCGATGCCCATCTGGCGAAAATCGCGGCTGCCGATCGACAGCGAGCCGCGCAAGCCGAACGAGCCGTGGAGCAAGGTGGGCAACCACTTCTCGGCGGCGACCGCGAGGATCTTGTCCGTCGAGCCGTCGGGCGCGCTCTGGAAACGGACATCGCCCGTCAAGGTCGAGAACGGGGTCTTGTAGGCGCCGCCGAGCTTGATGTTGCGGCCGAGCTTGTCCGTCTCAGAGAAGCCGATGTTGGGCTCCATCAAATGCTGGATCATCAAGCCGACGGTCCAGCGCGGGCGTACGCGCCACAGAAAGCCCAGGTCCGCGTCCATGTTCGTCTTCGAGACACTCTGCAGCACCGGGTCGGGCGTACCGGTGGCCACACCGGTGTTGGAGATGCCGTTGCTCGCGGCCGCGGTGCCGCCGACCGAGCGAGAGAGATACTTAAGAGTGCCGCCGAGGTAGTAGCGGTCGCCCTCGGTGCGGGCGAACAGGCTGCGCGCGTAGGACGCCATGATCTGATTCTCGGAGTAAAGACCGCCGACGCCGAAGTTGTTCCACGCCACGCCCGCCGTGCCTTTGCGGCCCGCGTCGAAGGGGTGCGCGTAGCCGAGGAAGGAGTTCGACACGTTGGAGCCGTCGGAGAGACCGGTCAGCAGGCGCGAGTAGGTCGTACCGAACTCAGGGCGGTCGAGGGTCGCGAGACCTGCGGGGTTGTAGTACACGGAATACACGTCGTCGGCCACGCCCGTGAAGGCGTTTCCAAGTGCGGTCGTGCGCGCGCCGACTCCCACATCCTCGTAGGCCGCCGCCGCCGGACGGGCCAAAACGGCCGCCGCGAGCGCGGACAGGAGAAGACGGCGAACCGGGTTATTGTTCATGTCAGCGGACGATCAGCAGGGTCCCGGAAAAGACCTGGTCCTCCGAGGTGAGGCGATAAACATACAGCCCGCTGCGCACGCGCGTGTTGTCGGCCATCCCGTCCCACGTCATGTATTGAGCGCGTATGATCGACGCCGGGCACGCGGCGCCGGCTAAAGGAGTGCGGTCGCGGCGGGAGCCGATGGGCGCCACCTCGGCACCCAGCAAGGTGTAGATTTTGCCGCTGATCTCGCTGTCTTGCGGATTCTCGAAGCAGAAGAAGGCGAAGTCGTTGATGCCGTCGCCGTTGGGGGTGATGACGCGCGACAGAGGACCGTAGAATTGGACCTGATTGGTCTGGGCATGGACGCGCGCCAGGCCAAACAGCGCCGCCGCGGCAGCGAGAACGAACAAAGTCGCCTTCTTCGATATCATCGCACCACCGCGATCGTTCCGGTATAGGTCTTGCCGCCGCCCTGGACCC
>JAYTIP010000335.1:0-1988 GCA_043731745.1 Elusimicrobiota bacterium
GCCCTTGCGCAAAGTCTTCTTGAGCTCGTCCTGGGTGAACTTGGTCTCGCCGTTGAGGTAGCGCTCCATGAGGGCGTCGTCGAACTCGACGATCTTCTCCACCATGGTGGCGTGGTACTTCTCCGCCTCTTCCTTCATGTCGGCGGGAATCTCGACTTCGTCCCACTCGGCGCCGAGCTCTTCGCCCTTCCAAACCAGGGCCTTCATCTTGATGAGGTCGATGAGGCCGGCGAAAGCGGTTTCCGAGCCGATGGGCAACTGGATCGGCACCGCGTTGGCGCCGAGCATCTTGATGATCGAGTTGTACGACATGTAGAAGTCCGCGCCCAGGCGGTCCATCTTGTTGATGTAGACGATGCGGGGCACGTGGTACTTGTCGGCCTGGCGCCAGACCGTCTCGGACTGGGGCTCGACACCCTGCACGCCGTCGAAGCAGACGACCGCTCCGTCGAGCACGCGCAGCGAGCGCTCGACCTCGGCCGTGAAGTCGACGTGGCCGGGGGTGTCGATGATGTTGATCGTGTACTCGTTGTCGAGATGCTTCCACTTGCAGAAGGTCGCGGCCGCGGTGATCGTGATGCCGCGCTCGCGCTCCTGCGGCATCCAGTCCGTGGTCGTGGCTCCGTCGTGCACTTCGCCGATCTTGTGGATGCGGCCGGTGTAATAGAGAATACGCTCAGTCGTCGTGGTCTTGCCGGCATCGATGTGCGCGATGATGCCGATGTTGCGGATCTTCTCGAGCGACGTTTCTCTGGGCATTGTCTATTAACCTTGTGTCAGTTTGTTTATTAGTAAAGCATTACCACTACTTTACCAGCGGTAATGCGCGAAAGCGCGGTTCGCTTCGGCCATCTTGTGGGTGTCTTCGCGCTTCTTGAAGGCGATGCCTTCCTTCTTGTTCGAAGCGAGGATCTCTTCGGCCAAGCGCTCGGCCATCGGCTTGCCGGACTTGGCGCGAGCCGCGTCGAGCATCCAGCGCATGGCGAGCGTGGTGGAGCGGGTCACCGATACTTCGATCGGAACCTGATAGGTGGCGCCGCCGACGCGGCGGGCCTTGACCTCGAGGAGCGGGCGGATGTTCTCGATGGCGCGGGTGAAGACGTCGAGCGCGGGCTCTTTCGTCTTCTCGGCCACGATCTCCAAGGCGTCGTACATGACGCGCTCGGCCTGGGCCTTGCGACCGGCGTGGTCGAGCTTGTTGATCAGGCGCGAGACGAGAACCGACTTATAGCGGTAGTCCGCGGGAGGCGGAGGGCGGCGGTCACGGGGGCGAAGTCCTTTGCGGGGCATGTTCTATATCCTCTCTAAAAAATTACTTGGGCGCTTCTTTCTTCGGGCGCTTCGCACCGTAGAGCGAGCGTCCCTGCTTGCGGCCGTCGACGCCGGAGGCGTCGAGGACGCCGCGCAGGATGTGGTAGCGCACGCCGGGAAGGTCCTTGACCTTGCCGCCGCGGATCATGACGATCGAGTGCTCCTGCAGGTTGTGGCCGACGCCGGGAATGTAGCCGGTGACCTCGATTCCGTTGGTCAGCTTGATGCGCGCGATTTTGCGCAGGGCCGAGTTCGGCTTCTTGGGGGTCGTGGTCTTCACCAAGGTGCAGACGCCGCGCTTCTGCGGGCAGGCCTGCAACGCGGGTGACTTGGCCTTGTTGCGCTTCTTCGTGCGTCCGAGACGGATGAGCTGGCTAATGGTAGGCATGACGGTAAGGTCTCCTTACGACTGGCTCGCCGCGGCTTGCGCGGCGAGTTCGATGAGTTTTTCGCGAGCCTGGAGGCCCGTGCCGGCCGGAATCATGTGGCCGATGATGACGTTTTCCTTCAGACCCTTCAGGTAGTCGATCTGAGACGTGGTCGCGGCCTGAGTGAGGACGCGCGTCGTTTCCTGGAAGCTGGCGGCCGAGATAAACGAGCTCGACGCCAACGAGGCCTTCGTGATGCCGAGCAAGACGGGCTCGGCCTGGGCTTCCTTGCCCCCCTTCTCCTTCATC
>JAYTIP010000336.1:0-1780 GCA_043731745.1 Elusimicrobiota bacterium
CCAACGACTTCGGCTTCGAGTTCGTCTTCCAAGATACCGCACCAAATCTGAATGACCGTGATGTGCGCCTCTTGAATGCGGGCCGTCGAGTCCGAGGGCACGCGCACGCAATGGTCGCACAGGTCCTTGAGCTTGCCGCCGGAACGGCCCGTGAGGCCGATGACGGTCATGCCGAGCTCGCGCGCCGCGGTCGCCGCCTTGAGCACGTTCTTGGAGTTGCCCGAGGTCGAGATCGCGACGGCGATGTCGCCGGGGCGGCCCAGGGCGCGCAGGGGGCGCTCGAAGACATACTCGAAGCCGAAGTCGTTGGCGATCGAGGTCAAGTCGCTGGTGTTGGCCGACAGCGCGACGGCGGGCAGGCCGGGCCGGTTGCGGCGGTAGCGGCCGGTCAGCTCGTCGGCGAAGTTGATCGCGTCGCACGAGGAACCGCCGTTGCCGAAGGAAAGCAGCTTGCCGCCGTTGCGGTACGAGCGAAGCAGGTCCTTGGCGGCGGCGTCGATGACCGGGGAGAGTTTGGCCACGGCGTTCAAGACCTTGGCTGAGTCCTTGAGCTGGGCGGTGATCGTCTTTTTGAAATCAGACATGGGCGGGCTCCTTCTTGTCGAGCAGACCGGTCTTTTCGATGAAGTGGGTGTCGAAATCGCCGGCCATGAACACGGGGTGGGCGACGACCTTGGCGTGCATGCCGGCGGTGGTGTTGACGCCGGTGATCTTGAGCTCACCCAAGGCTCTTAAAGAGCGGCGCAAGGCGCTCGGGCGGTCGCCCGCCGAGATGATGAGCTTGGCGATCATGCTGTCGTAGTAGCTCGGGATCGTGTAGCCCGCGTAGACATGGGTGTCGACGCGCACGCCCGCGCCGCCGGGAAGCTCGATGCTCTCGATTCGTCCGGGGCAGGGCATGAAGTTGTTGTCGGGGTCTTCCGCATTGATGCGGTGCTCGATAGCGTGGCAGCGGATTTCGGAGGCGCGCGTCTGATCGAACGGGAGCTTTTCGCCGGCCGCGACCTTGATCATCAGCTCCATCAAGTCCACGCCCGCGACGAGCTCGGTGACGGGATGCTCGACCTGCAGGCGCGCGTTGACCTCGATGAAGTAGAACTTGCCGTCTTGAAAGAGGAACTCGACGGTGCCCACGCTCGAGTAATCGGCGGCCTTCGCGAGCCGGATCGCGGCGGCCTGCATGTCTTTTCGGATCTCCGGCGTTAACGCCGGCGAGGGTGATTCCTCGACGAGCTTCTGATGGCGACGCTGGACCGTGCAGTCGCGTTCGGGGAAGGCGACCACATTCCCGTGCTTGTCGGCGATGATCTGGATTTCGACATGACGCGGGCGCTCCAAAAGCTTCTCGATGAACACCGAGCCGTCGCCGAAGGCCGCCTTGGCCTCGGTGGCCGCCGCCTCGAGTTGGGGCTTGAGCTCGTCCGCGTTGCGGACGATTCTCATACCCTTGCCGCCGCCGCCCGCCGACGCCTTGATGAGGACGGGGTAGCCGATCGCGGCGATCTCCTTCGGGTCCACGGTGGTGATGTCCCCTTGGGTCCCGGGCACGCAGGGCACATTCGCCGCTTTTGCGACGGCCTTGCCCGCGCTCTTGAAGCCGAGCTTGCGGCTCGCGGCGGGGGGCGGACCGATGAAGGTGATGCCGCGCTTGGCGCACAGCTCGGAGAAATCGGCGTTCTCCGAGAGGAAGCCGTAGCCGGGATGAATGGCGTCGGCTCCCGTGATCTTGGCGGCGGAGAGGACCGCCTCCTGGTCGAGGTAGGAGAGCTTGGAGGGGCCG
>JAYTIP010000337.1:0-6772 GCA_043731745.1 Elusimicrobiota bacterium
GCGTACGCCATTATGGGCCGCGCCTACCGCAACGACGACGCGCCGGGCTTTAACGCCGCGCTGTCGGAGTACTCGGCCTGGGTGAAGCAGAATCGCCCCGAGGCCGACGCTCGCGCGTCACGCGAGGTCGTTTTCAATAGGGCTCAACCGTTCATCACCGGCATGGCGCTGTACCTCGTCGCGTTGCTCCTCGTCTTCGCCTCGTGGGCGTGGAAGAAGCCGGTCCTGCCCGCGACCGCGTCCGCCGTCGCTTGGGCGGCGTTTACGGTGCACACGCTCGGCCTCATCGCGCGCACCGTGCTGCAGGGCCGGCCGCCCGTCACCAACCTCTACTCCTCGGCCGTCTTCGTGGGCTGGGCCGCGGCGTTGCTCGGGCTCGTCTCCGAGCGCGTGCACCGGCGCGGGTTCGGCCTCGCCGGCGCGTGCGCGATCGGATTCGGCACCTTGCTCGTCGCCCACCACCTCACCGGCACCGGCGACACGATGGAGATGATGCGCGCGGTGCTCGACTCGAACTTCTGGCTCGCGACTCACGTCGTCGCGATCACGATCGGCTACAGCTCGACCTATCTCGCCGGCCTGCTCGGCCTTTCCTGGGTCGTGCGCCGCCACGCCCTCACGCGTCCCGATCCCGAGGCCACGAAGGCTCTCGTGTCGCTCACCTACGGGATCATCTGCTTCAGCCTCTTCTTCAGCTTCGTGGGCACGGTCCTCGGCGGCATCTGGGCCGACCAGAGCTGGGGCCGCTTCTGGGGCTGGGACCCGAAGGAGAACGGGGCGTTGCTCATCGTGCTCTGGAACGCGCTGATCGTGCACGCTAGATGGGGCGGCTATGTGCGCGAACGCGGCATGATGCTCATGGCGGTGTTCGGCAATGTGATCGTCAGCCTGTCCTGGTTTGGCGTGAACATGCTCGGCATCGGCCTGCACTCCTACGGCTTCATGGACGCGGCTTTCTGGTGGCTGCTCGCCTTCACCGTCTCCCAGCTCGCGATGGTCACGATCGGCTATCTGCCGCCGCGCTTCTGGGCGGCGCGCGACGCGGCTTAGCGCGCCAGCGGCACGAGCACGACGTCGAGCGGCAGGAGTATCGCCGAAGGGCGCGCCCGGACGGGGAACGACTCGAGATCGGACGGCGAGAGTTGGGACAAAGCGTCGAGACGCTGCTCCTCCGTGCGCTCGAAGTACGGCGGATCGACATCCTCGATCTGGCCTTCCCGGTAGCCGGTCGCCGTGACGGTGGCCTCGACGCCGCCCTTGTTGACGAGGTTGGTGGGCAAGTCCGTCACATAAAATCCGTCGGGATCGGTCGAAGTCGACCAAACCATGCCGCCAGAGGCCCGGAAGACTATCGCCGCCCCGGCCACGGGCGAGGCGGTATTCATGTCGTAGACGACTCCATAAACGCGGGTCAACGCGCCCCAATGGGGCGGCGGCGCCTGCGGCTCCGGGGGCCGGCGCGCGGCGCGCGGCGGGGCTTTGATCAATGGGGCGGGCCTGTCGGCGGCGACCGTGACGACGGTCTGGTTCTCTCCGCGCGGCACGCGCAAGGCGCCGATTAACTGCTGGGCCATGGGCGAGAGCGGCTTGCCGGGGTCGCGCTTGCTCTGCGCGTTCATCTCGTGCACGAAATCCGCCTTCACCCCCGCGAGGAGGCCGAGCACTATCTCGCGGCGATAGTAAATCCCGGCGGCGCAGGCCGCGACGAGAACCCAGGCCACGATCACCACGGGAAGACGCTTGCGGCGGAGATGAGCCTCGACCAGCGCCGCTCGCGCGCGCTCGATCTCGTCTTCCGACCAGGGGCGGCCGCAGCTTTCGCAAACCGCGCTCGCCAGACGCAGGGGCGCCGAACAGCCCGGACAAAGTATCGCGCTCATAGCACCGTGATTACCATAACCCCCAAGACGCGCTTCGTCAAGAGGGAGCGGCGTCCTTGCGACGGGCCGCTTAAACTGGCATAATGCCCCGTCGTCGTCGTAATGGTAGCGTGGCTGAGCGGTCAAAAGCACCGGTCTGTAAAACCGGCGGCAATAGCCTACACAGGTTCGAATCCTGTCGCTACCACCATTTTCCTCGTCGAGAAATCGACGATTACCGTAAACTCGGCTTTGTTCGAGTTTGCGGTTTTTCGTTGGTATTCGGCGTCGGCGGCCCGAGCGTCAGGACGCCCTGTCGGATCACCACGCCCGGCGGACTTCCTTCCAGTCCTCGTCGCCGTGCCCTTCCATGGACCCGGCTCCATGAGCGGGCCGCGAGGAGCCGTCCATCCAGACATCGTAATGCGCCTCGGACGCGATCTCCGCGCTCGGAAAAGCGCCGGACAAGCGCAACCGGCCCTTGCAGATGCAGACATAGTCCTTACCCGGATGCACGCGGACGAAAAACTCGGTGCCGAGCGCGGCGACCTCGCCGCGAGCGGTCACGACCCGGTAATCCTGTCCATGGCGCACTGAGCTGAGCAGCCAGCCGCTCTTGAGCCGGACCTCGAGCGTCTTGCCGTTGCGCACGATCGTCGCCTCGGCTCCGTGGCTGAGCTTGAGCACCGCATCCTTCCCGATTCGAACGACCGATTCTCCGTCCGCGGGAGTCGTGATGACTTGGCCGGCGGCGATCGGGGCCCCGGCCACACCCGCACTCGATGACACGACGACCGCCAACGGTGCGGGCCGATGAGCGACATAGGCGAAAATCAGTATCGAGGCGAAGGCGAGCGCGGGAACGGTCCAGAAGCGCCAAGGAAGCGCGGCGGGACGGATCTCCGTCATCAAGCGCGCCTTCAGACCGGGCGGCGGACGCCGCAGCGGCACGCTCTGCGCCAAGAGCGCGGCCGCCTCGTCGAACTCCCGCGAGGGGTCCAGGTCCATCGACTTCGGGTCGAACGGGTCTTCGGTGTTCATGACTGTTGGAACGACTTCAACGACTCCATCAACTTCATCATCCCCAAACGCATGCGCGTCTTGACCGTCCCGAGAGCCTCGCCGGTGCGCTCGGCGATCTCGCTTTGAGTCAAGCCCTCGAAATACGCGATCTCGAGGGTGCGACGCTGTTCGTCCGGCAAGGCCGCCAACGCCTTGCGCACCATCGCCCGAGCCTCCGCCTGCTCCAGCGTCTGCGAGGCCGACGGCTCGTCGTCCTGAGGCTCCGCCACGCCGTCGAGTCCGGCCACCTCGTGGCTCCGGCGCGTTCCGCGCCGGCGAAGCTTATCGAGACAACGGCTGCGCGTCAAGACGACGAGCCACACGCGCGCCGAGCCTTTGTCCGGGTCGAACGCCGCCGCCCGGTTCCACACTTGCAGCATGACTTCCTGAAGAACGTCTTCCGCGTCCACGCCCGGACCGACCATCCGGCAGGCCAGCCCGAACAGCAACGGCACGCTCAGATCGTACAGGCGGGAGAACGCGGCCTCGTCCTTGTGACGCGCGACGCGGCTCAACAGCTCCGCGCCCTCGCTCTCCCAGGACCCGTCGTCATACTGGCGTTGCGGCTCTTTCGGCGGACTCATCGTTCCGCTCGATGCTACCATAATCTCCCCGACGGCACCGACGACCGTCGATGAACGGCTTACTTGGAAAACGCGGCGGCGTACTTCTTGTAGCCGGCGTCGGCAAGACTCGCCGCCGGGATGAAGCGAAGCGCCGCCGAGTTCATGCAGTAGCGCTTATGCGTGGGCTCCGGTCCGTCGTCGAAGACATGGCCGAGGTGCGAATTGGCGCCCTTGGAGCGGACCTCGGTCCTCGTGCTCCAGAGGGAACGGTCCGTCTTGAGAACGATGTTCCCCTCTTCCAGCGGCGCGGAAAAGCTCGGCCAGCCCGTTCCGGAGTCGTACTTATCCTTGGAGCTGAACAGCGCCTCGCCGGAGACGACATCGACATAGATGCCCTCCTCATGGTTGTCCCAATAAGCGTTCTTGAAGGGCGGCTCGGTGCCGTTCTCCTTGACGACGCGATACTGAAGCGCCGTCAGCTTGCCCGGCTTATCCGCGGCGCGCGCTGAAGCGCCGAGGGCAATCAGACAGACGAAGATAATGGATTTCATAGGCTCTTCTCCTTACTCCACGCCAAGATAGCCGCCCGCGGCCTGAAGCGGCGTCGGATCGTCGCCGCGCGACACCCACGCGGCCACTCCCAAACGGCTCGCCCGGACGGCGGCATTGGGCCGCAGTTTTAACGCGGCGCGCCCTTCTTCGAGAGGTCGCTCGGCGTGATCGAGCACCACGAACTCATGATGCAGGACGGACCCGCCGTTCTCGCCGCGCGTGACGGTCGACGCGACGCCGAATCCGAGCAAGGCGACATGGGCCACCAAACCGCCCGGGTCGGCGCCGCTCGGCTTGAAGACGATCCGCTGGCTCGCGATTCCATCGGAATGGATCTCAAGGACACCCGCGTCGGATTTCGGCTTGTGGGGCGCGGCGGCAATGCCGCCGAACGAGCGGCCGTTGAGCAGAAGCTGCGGCGTCACCAGGCGTCCATAGGACTTCTGCCGCGCGGTATTCTGAGGCGTCGCGAGGGCGTCGCGCCAGCCGAGATAGTCCCAATAGTCGACCTGGAACGCCACCGGAACGAAATCCCGCCATAACCCGGGCTCGCGCCGAAGGGTCGCGACCCAGGCGTCCGCCGGCGGGCAGGAGCTGCAGCCCTCCGAACTGTACAGCTCCAGGAGCGAGGTGCCTCCGGGTTCGCTGCGAAAGACGGTTTCAGCGGCGGAGACCGGAAGGTTCAAAGCGACGACGGCGGCCAGGACGCGTCCGATGTGATTGATCATGATTCCCCCACACTAGAGGTACGCGACTCAAGCCCGGACGGATTCATTAGGTAGACGCAAGCCGCTCCGCTCGTCAACATCACGATTGGACCGAACAATCCAGCGGCCCCTCCGGCGCGTATATCCCAAGATGATGAGACCGACAAACGACGGGAGAACTCGGACTCGTGGTTTTTCTTATGCAAAAACGGAGCTCGGCCTCGGGCTCTTCGCACTCTGCGGTTGCGTCGCGCTTCGAGGATTCGCGATGACGGCCCACGCCGTCTGGATACCGGATCTCTTCAAGTGGGCGGGCGCAGCACTTCTGATGCAAAGCCTCCTGCGCGACCTGTATTTGGTGAGCACGCAAGAACTGTTTCCCCGCAAGCCCGCCGCACCCCCCCGCGCAGGAAGCTGGATCTGCCTGGAATCCGGCCTCGGGATCGCGCTCCTGCTCGTCTACGCGCTCTTAGCGTCTCTCGGGACGGCAGGCGAAGTCAGAATGACGACGGCGCGCGCGACGGCGTTGCTTTCTGCTTGGTGGCTGTTCGGGTACGCGATCAAGGACCTCGTTCTCGAACTCAGACGCGAGCCCGACCACCTGAATCTGATCGTCGCGTTCAGTCGTCCGAAGACTGGCGCGGCCCCACGGGCGTCGGAATGATCATCGCCCGCCTCATCGCGTCGCTGTCGATCACGGTGTTTTTCGCGTGCGCCGCGTGCGCGACGGAGTTCCATCGCTTCACTCATGAAGGACGAACGCTCGAATACGCGCTGGAGTTGCCCGATCGCTACGACGGTTCGAAAGCTTATCCCGTGCTCCTCGCGCTGCCCCCTGGCGATCAATCCAAAGAGATGGTCGAAGCCGGACTCACTTCTTACTGGAAGGCCGAGGGCAAGAAACGCGGATGGGTGATCCTCTCTCCCGCCGCGCCGGAAGGAGAAAATTTCTATTCCGGCGCGCAGACTTTGCTCCCCGACCTTTTGGATGCCGTCTCCAAGTCCGTGGCTATCGAGGGCGGCAAGGTCCATCTTGCCGGCATGTCCAACGGCGGCGTCTCGGCCTACCGTCTGATCTCGCAATATCCCGACCGCTTTCGATCCTTGACCGTACTGCCGGGATACCCCCCGGACGACCAGGCCCAGAGCGTGCTGGCGCGATTGAGGAAAATCCCGGTGACCGCGTTCGTCGGTGCGGAGGACGCGGCCTGGAAGCGCCGTTCAAGTCTGGCCAAACGCACGATGGACCGCCTCGGCGTGACGAACGCGCTCGTGATCGTCCCGGGCTCCGGCCATGTGATTGCGCTCGCTCCGGCACAGCTGTTCGACCTGTTGGATTCACGACGCCCCCAAAAAAAGGCGGAGCAAGCCAGCCACTGATCGATCCCCCGTTCTGTCGATGATGGCGCCTTTCATGAATCCAAACGGCTTCGCGAGGCGTAGATCTACAAGGAGTCCACCGAATGATGCTACGCACGCTCTTGTCGGCCCTCTGCCTTTCCTCCTCGGCCCATGCGATGTCGCCCGCGAGCTCGGCCGCCGGCATCGCCCCGCGCGCGTCGATCGTGGGCTTCGGGAACATCGAGGGCGAGGGATTGGGCGTGAGCCTGATCACGCGCCGCAGCGTCCGGGACGAACGCCGCTCCGGCACGACCACGCTCGACAATCCTAACGGCGAGCGCTTGGTGAACCAGCGCACCGACCTGCTCCTCGACTATAAGATCGTCGCCCGGACGACCGTGATCTTGGATGTCCCGCACGTCTACAACTCCGCGACCTCTGATATTACCCCTCGGCAAAGCGCCAATGCGCTCGGAGACCTGGCCGTCTACGGCAAGTATTCGTTCTATCAAGACCGCCCCTTCAAGCCCACGCGCCAGATCAGCGCGCTGGCCGGCGTCAAGCTTCCCACCGGCTCGACCACGGTCCGCAACGAGGCTGGGGCCCGCCTCGACGCGCCCCTGCAGCCCGGCTCGGGGACGACGGACCTGATCGCCGGAGCGGCGGCGTACTGGGGATTTCCCCT
>JAYTIP010000338.1:0-3820 GCA_043731745.1 Elusimicrobiota bacterium
TGTAGCCGAGCGCGATCAAGGAGTAGATAGCGCCGAGCGTCAGGCCGTTGATGAGCTGCTGGATCAGCACTTTCTTAGTGGACGGTGTCGAAGGCGCGCTTCTTGACCGCCGCGCGCGTCATCGTGACGATCTTGCTCGTCGTGTCGCCCTTGTCGTCGAAGATCGTCGTGCCGAGCACGCCGTTGTATTTGGTCTTCTTGAGTTCGGCGATGACCTTCTCGCGGTCCGGGCCGCCGGCGCGCTCCATCGCGGCCATGATGATGTTCGCCGCCTCGTAGCCGAAGTGGTCGAAGGGCTTGCGCTCGTCGTTGGGGAACTTGGCCTTGTAGGCGTCGACGAACTTCTTGGCCGTCGGCAACTCGTCGGCGGGCACGCCGACGATCGAGAGGTAGGCGCCGTCGGCCGCGTCGCCCGCCACATCGAACAGGCCCGGCGTCATCGAGCCGTCGCCGGAGATAAAGATGAAGGGCTCCGTCAGGCCGAGTTCCTTCATCTGCTTGAGCAGCAGGCCCGCCTCGGTGTAAAGGCCGCCGAAGTAGACGCCCTCGGGCTTGGCCGGATCGTTCTTGAGCTTGGTGAGCAGGGCCTTGAAGTCCTTGTCGCCGACCGAGATGCCGTCGATCGAGACGATCTTGCCGCCGCCCGCGACGAAGCCCTTCTTGAACTCCTCAGCGAGGCCCTGGCCGTAGGGCGACTTGTCGTGGAGCAGCGCCATGCGCTTCTTGCCGAGCTTCTTGCCGGCGAACAGCGCGGCGTAGGAGCCCTGCACGTCGTCGGTCGGGACGACGCGGAAGACCATGCGCGGCCCGATCCAGTCCTTGGAGTTCTGCTGAGCCGTGACCTCGGGGTTGGTCGCGGCGGGAGAGATCATGGCGACGGGCGCGCGCGCGTACACCTTCGCGGCGGGCGTCGCGCAGCCGGAGTTGTAGTGTCCGACGACGGCGACGACGCGCGGGTCGGAGACGATCAGGTTGGCGACGCTGACCGCTTCCTTGGGGTCGGCGCGGTCGTCGTAGGGAGCGGCCACGAGCTTGTAAGGGAAGCGCTTGGCCGTGTTGGCCTCTTCGACCGCGAGTTCGACGGCGCGGCGCAGGCCCTGGCCCTCGGTGCCCATGTCGCCGGTCAGCGGAACCGCGACGGCGATTTTGACGACCTTTTCCTTGGGACCGCAGGCGGCGAAAGCGAGAGCGGCGAGGACTGCGGCGGCCGTTCGGCGAAAGTTCATGCGTGTTCTCCTGGACAAGGGGCCGATTATGCCTCATCGAGGGCCCCGTTGTCCAACTCGGGGCGTCAAGAAACCCTCACCGCCCGTCCATTGACCGCGCCCTGCGGCTCGAATACCCTGTCTCCATGCGGCCGATCCTGCTCGCCCTCGCGCTGGCTCTGCCCGCCGCCCGCCTACGGGCGCAGGAGCCCGGCCCGCCGCCCGAGATCGGCGACGTCGCCGTAGCGCCCGCGGTTTCAAGCGCGACCGTCACCTGGGCCACGGACCGCGCCGCGGACTCGCGCGTCGAATTCGGCACGAGCCCCGCCTACGGCTTCGCCACTCCGCCCGCGCCCGCGCCGGCGGTCCTGCATGCCGCGACTCTCGCGGGGCTGGCGCCGCTGACGCTCTATCATTACCGCGTCCTTTCCGCGACCGGCGGCGGCCCATCCGGCGCTTCGTCCGATTACACCTTCACCACGATGGCCGCGGCGGCGCCGGCGGCGCCCGCCGACCGTATGCCCCCTTTGATCGTCATTATGACTCCCGCGCCGAACGCGGAGGTCTCCTCGACGGCGACCGTGTCGGTTAACGCGACCGACAATGTGGGCGTCTCGAGCGTGACCTTCTTGCTCGACGGGCAGACCTTGGGCGTGCCGCTGAGCTCCGCGCCCTACACCTTCCGCTGGGACACGCGCAGCGCGCCCGACGGGCCGCATGTCCTCGCCGCCTCGGCGAGCGACGCGTCGGGGAACTCCGCCACCTCCGTCGTGGTGCCGCTCGTCGTGCGCAACGCACCCGCTCCTCCCAAGCCGGCCGTCGCGGCGCCGGCCGCCACCGACTCCGACGCGGCGGCGCGCGCGCCGCAGAAGCTGCTGAGCCCGGCCCGCGCGGACGGGATCAACGACGCCGCGACTTTCGGCCCCGAAGCTCGCGAGGTGAGCGTCTTCGACATCCGAGGACACCGCGTGTTCCACGCGTCGTCGTCGGGCCCCGGCGATCCGCTCATCTGGCGCGGCAAGGACGAGGCAGGACGGGTGGTTGAAAGCGGCGTTTACCTCGCGACCGTGACCAAGCGCGACGGCGACCACTTCACGCAGAGCTTCGTGCTCGCCAAGTAAAGACGAAACCGTAACGCGCCCGCTACGGCCTACGGCCCCCACCCTTTATAACATGACGCCATGAAAAATCTAGCGCTTGCCGTACTCCTGCTCCTGCCCGCCTCCGCCCACGCGACCTGCGCCAACGGCAACACGACCTGGGCCAACTTCCCGTTCGCCAAGCAGACCGCGCCGTTCACCGTCGGCTTCAGCGCCGCTTCCTTCGCCTCGAAGATCGACGGCGTGCTGGGCTTCTCGCTCGGCGCCGCTTCGGGCTACTCATCCTTGGCCGCTTCGATCCGCTTCAACAACGCCGGCTACCTCGACGCGCGCAACGGCGGCGCCTACGGCGCGGTGACCAATATCCCTTACGGACCGAGCTCCTGGTTCGGCTTCCGCGTCGTCATCGATCCGTCCGCGCGGACCTACTCGGTCTATGTGACGCCGACCGGCGGCACGGAAAAGACCCTCGCTCTCAACTACGCCTTCCGCACCGACGCTCCCGCGACCGCGATCGACAATTGGGCGCTGTACGATTCCGCGGGCAGCCACCAGGTCTGCGGCGTCGTGGTGGCAGGCGTCGCCCTGACCGTCACCGCGTCAACGGCTCCGGCTCCTACCCCTGCTCCTGTGACGGTATCATCATCGGGGACCGACCGCTTCGGCGTCAAAAAGATTTACCCCACGGCCTCCAACGGCAAGGACTGGACCGCGAAGTGGGACAACGGCGCCGCCCGCACCTTCAAGTTCGCCGACGACCCGTACGACAACTGGTTCCACGGCAAGGGCGACGCGACCTACAACCCCGACGGCAAGGGCAACTTCAACATCTCCGGCTCGGTTCCGCGCATGTACATCATCGATCCCGCCCAATCCGGCTGGCGCAACGTCGAGATGACCGTTTACGCCAAGCGCGTGGCCGATTCCGGCACGAGCTGGGGCGGCATCGAGGGCGTCGCGCGCACGAACCACACGGCCGATACCACGAACAAGTGCGACACGCGCGGCAACGACGCGCGCTTCCGCTACGACGGCCACATCGACTTCGAAAAAGAGACAAACCACCCCGCCTCGGTCGCGACCCTCAACAAGGCGAAGTGGTCCACCCTCCCTTACAACACCTGGATCGGTTACAAGCTCGTCGTCTACGACCTGCCCAACGGCAACGTCAAGCTCGAGAGCTGGATGGACCTCGCCGACGGCGTCAACGGCGGCACCTGGGTCAAGGTCAACGAGATCGAAGACAACGGCTCGAACTTCGGCGTCGGCGGCACCCCCTGCAAATCCGGCATCGACCCCGCCCTGCGCCTGACCAACAACGACGCCCGCCCCGGCACCGAGACCGGCAAGCCGAACTTGGCGGTCTACTGGCGCAGCGACAATGTCGGCACCAACGGCCTCATCTACAAGAAAATGAGCGTGCGGGAGATCGCTCCCTGATATAGGCCGGGCCGGGACATCGACCTTCGGCGGGTACGCTCGGTTTTACCTCGCTCGGGAGTCCGGCGCGGCGTA
>JAYTIP010000339.1:0-3790 GCA_043731745.1 Elusimicrobiota bacterium
ATCGCGCCTTACGGCGTGTCCCCCGCGCCCGCCACGCCGTCCGCCGACGACGCCGCGACGATGGCCGCGGTCCGTCCCGTCGAGCCCACCGTCTACGCGCCCGCCGCTTTGCCGCCGTCGGTGCCGGCCGCGCTACCGCCCGTCAATCCCGCCGTCGTCAATCCTCCCGCGGCGACGCCCGATCCCGCAACCGGGCTCAACGTCATTCCGTCCGGCGACTACGTGGGCGCCGCGCCGTCGAACAGCAAAAAGACCGTCTCCTCCGACTCCTCCGTGCGCGCCGTGGGCCCCGCGCCTCGCGGCCACGCCGCCGCGCCGACGCCGATGCATCAGCCGCGCCGCGTCGAAGAGCGCGCCGTCGCCTCTTCCGACGACGCGTCCGACCAGCCCGGCTTCGTGCGCACGAGCTCTCGCCACTTCACCATCTACGCCGAGCAATACCCCGCCTCCGACCGTTTCGTCGAGCTCGTCGAAAGCCTGCACAGCAACCTGATGCTCGACTTGGCGCCCTTCTCGCCCTGGGCGAGCAGCGAGCGCACCACGATTTTTCTTTTCAAGAATCAGGACACTTACCGGCGCGTCACCGGTCGGCCGGTGTGGTCGGGCGGCGCCAGCTCGGTCGCCAAGCGCCGTCTGTACGTCTACGAAAGCGAAGAACTTCCCGGCATCGTCGCCCACGAGCTCACGCACATTTATTTCGACGGCTTCTTCCTCGAAGGCCAGACCGATCCACTGTGGCTCTCCGAAGGCATGGCCACTCTCGTCCAAGTCGAGCGCGGTCTCGCCGCGCCGAACTGGTTGCGCGTTAATTTAGAGCGCCTCGAGCAGGGCGACGGTTTCCCGATCGATGAACTCACCTCCGTCAACTCCACCGCCGGCTGGCCCGACGCCAAAGTTCGTCTCTGGTACGCCCAGTCCTACAGCATCGTTCGTTTCCTGATCCGCACTCAGTACCGCTCGTCTTTCTATAAGTTCTCCGCGCATCTGCGCGACGGCCGCCCCGCCCCCGAAGCTCTCTATCGCGCGTACGGCGCGCCCTACACGCGCATGGTCGCGCTCGAACACGCCTGGCGCTACGAGTTGTCGCGCGCTCAGATGGCGAAGCTCGGCGGACAATAAGCGCGGCGTGAGACGGCCCGGCGGGATAGTCGTGTCCGGCGGGGACGGTCGGGATTGACCCTCCCTCGGGAGTCCGGCGCGACGCTTAACGACCATCAGTCGCGTCCGGACTCTACGCCCCGCCGGACACGACTATCCCGCCGGGCCTCATCAAGTCCGCGTAGCGATATGGAATCCGCGTAGCGATATGGAATCCGCGTAGCGATGTCGCGCGCATCGTCACTCACGCTCAAGAGGTAGGGGCGGAGAAACGACATTCGCCGGGGCGTAGGACCCGCCGCAACAAGGGGTCATTCGCGGTTGCGGACGGGTCCCCGAGGGAGGGTCAATCCCGACCGTCCCCGGCGAATGTCGTTTCTCCGCCCGCGCCCACATGAGTTGAAGTCGTGATGATCGCGCGAAATCGTTAAGCGCCCCGCGCCGATTCGAGGATATTTTCGCCCATTCCTCGTCGAGGATCCGATGTACATAAAAATGTCTATTGACAGAAACACATGAGTCCTCTATACTCCTGATCCCGGTGGGGAAAAGTGGTGAAGAATAACAATCGAGTGGGCGAAGGTGGGGAAAGATGGCCCTCCTGATCGGTCGTTACGATTACTCGCTCGACCCGAAAAACCGGCTCGCGATTCCGCCGACTTATCGCGAGACGCTGGCGCAGGAGAAGGGACGCAGCTTTTTTCTGACGAGCGGGATGGACGGCTGCCTGTACCTCTTCTTGCCGGCGCAGTGGGAGAAGATGCTCGCGGACGATTTGAAGATGTTCTCGATGCCGGACAAGGAGCAGGAGCGGGCGTTCAAACGCAAGTTCTTCTCCGAGGCGGTCGAGGTCGAGCCGGACGCCCAGGGCCGGATCCTGGTGCCGCAGTACCTTAAGGAACACGCCGGACTCCGGTTCGACGTGTTGGTGCAGGGAGCGGGAAACCGCGCCGAAATTTGGGATGTGAAGCGCTGGGCGGCGTACGAGAAGTCGACGATCGCTCCGGCGTACAAGAAGATCGGAAAGAGCCTGGAGATATGATCTTGAGCGAAAGCCGCTACACGCACGAGTCGGTCCTTCTAGCGGAAACGCTGGATCGCCTCGTCACGGACAAAGGGGGGCTCTACCTCGACGCCACCCTCGGTCTCGGCGGCCATTCGGAGTCGCTCCTCAAAAAGCTTTCGGCCCAGGGAAAGGTACTCGGTCTCGACGCGGATCCGGAGGCGCTTGCCGAAGCCGGTCACCGGCTCCAAGCCCACAGTGGAAGATTCCACTCGGTCCGCGCGAACTTCCGTTCCCTGGGCGGCGTTTTGGAGAAAGAAGGCTTCTTCCCGTTGTCGGGCGCCATGTTCGACCTGGGCGTTTCCTCGCTCCAGCTCGACAAGCCCTCGCGCGGCTTTTCCTTCCGCTTCGAGGGGCCGCTCGACATGCGCCTGGGACCCGACGGCGGACTCACCGCGGAGCAGATCGTCAACCGCTGGCCCGCCGAGCAGATCGCGATGCTCTTGACCGAGTTCGGCGAGGAGCCCGACGCGGAGAAGATCTCGCGCGCGATCGTCGCGCGCCGCGCGAAGAAGCCCTTTACCACCACTTTGGAGCTGGCCGACTGTGTGGAGTCCGTCGTGCCGCGCACCGGGCATCACCCGGCCACGCGCACTTTCCAGGCGCTGCGCATCGCGGTCAATCAGGAGCTCGAGGCCCTGACGCGCGGCCTCGAGACCGTGGTGCCGTACCTCAAGAACGGCGGGCGCCTGTGCGTGATCACCTTCCACTCGCTCGAGGACCGCATCGTCAAGAACGTTTTCGCTTCGTTCGTCTCGCAGGGATCGTGCGCTTATATCGGGAAGGGTGACGCGAAGTCCGCGATCGTCCCGACCGAAGAAGAGATCGCGCGCAATCCCCGCAGCCGCAGCGCGAAACTGCGGGTGATCGAAAAGAAGTAAGGCCGGGCCCGAGAGGCCCGGCACAGACTTGGTTGAGGAAGAGACGAAGATAGTCTAGGGGGACAAGAACATGATGAAGAACACTTCGTTCATGAGCGGTTCGTCGGTGGCGATGGCGGCCTTGACGAAGCTGGACACCACGGTGTCTTTTCTCGTCGATCGCCGGCAGACCGTCGCGGTTTCCCCGGTGGGCAAGATCAGCTCGCCCGGCTACGTGTGGCGCCGCGTGTTTTTGAAGGGGCGCTCGACCGGCAGATAAAAACAATTTGGCGGGCGCCCTCTCGGCGGGGCGCTCGCCATCGATAACGGGACGGCGCTCTCTCTCGGCGGGGAAGCGCCGTCCCAACGATCTCGAAGTTTGACGTTTTGGGCGGGTGGATATAAGACGCACCACCCGCCCGCCAATAAAGCCGGTCCCCTTCTCGGCGGGGGGGTCCGGCCGATTTAGGCGGCTCACCCTTCTCGGCGGGGGGCGGGCCGCCGCCAATCAGGGCGGGCGTCCCTCTCGGCGGGGACGCCCGCCCGTCACTCTATCAGAAAGGAACATGGTATGATGGACGCGCTCATGGGATTCGATCCAAGACGGGCCGCGAAGTTCGCGGGTTTGGGAGCGCTTTTCTTGTTCCTGTGCTGGCAGCACGTACAGGCGACGCGGATCGGCTATCGCGTCGAGGCGACGCGCAGAACGGCGCGCGCACTGAGAAGCCGCGTGGCCGACCTCCGCTTGCGCGTCGATGAAACCATGGCG
>JAYTIP010000340.1:0-8685 GCA_043731745.1 Elusimicrobiota bacterium
CGCTGAGGGACGCGGCGGGGGACGGCCGCGCCTTCGGCCTGGGACGCGCCGTCGAGCCCGACCTCGGCATGCCTCTGCGCCTGCGCGACGCGCGCGGCCGCGACTTCGCCTCACCCAAGCGCTACGAGGAGCTGGTCACCGGTCGTTCCGGGGATTTCGACTTCTACAGCGGCCCCGCGTCGCTTCCGCCCAATCCGTCCTTGCTCGCGATCTCGGCCGTCGCCGCGACGGAGAAGACCATGTCTGCCGTGCCGTCAAACTGGAAGAACGCTCACGCGGGTTCGCTGTATGTGTTCACGCCGCCCGTCCCGGCGCGGCGCGCGTTGTTCGTGGGCGCCGCGACGGCCGGCTCGCCCGAGGACATTTTGGCCGCGGCTCGCGCGCCGGGGTTCGACCCGGGCAAGCTCGTTCTGCTCGACGACGGAAGCGCCGAGTCGTTCCGCTTGAAAGGCGCGGCGCGAATCGCCGCGGACGCAACGAATTCGGTAACGGTCGAGGTCGTTTCCGACGGGCCGGGCTGGCTCGTTCTCCTCGACGGCTGGTTTCCGGGCTGGGAAGCGACGGTGAACGGAAAATCGGCGCGCGTGCGCCGGGCGGATTACGCCTTTCGAGCGGTGCAGGTCGGCGCGGGAAAATCCGTCGTGCGCTTCGACTACCGGCCGCGGCCGCTGCGTCTCGGGCTATTTCTGGCCGCGGCCGCGCTGATCGCGCTGGCTTTCGCGGCGTTCCTTCCAGCAGCTGGCGTCTTCAGGCCCTAGATAAATATCTCGAATTCGAGATATTTGCTGGCCCCGGGGCGAGTGATTATCTCGAATTCGAGATAATTCTTCCGGGCCCCGCCATTAGCTAGACCTCGACGACCAGCCCTTCGCGCGCGGCGAAGCATTCGACCGTCGCCTTACGCGAGGTGATCAGCGCGGCGCTTTCGATCAGGCGCGCGTCGAGCTTGTCGTCGTCATGCAAAGGATCGTGGTGGAACAGCGCCATGCGCTTGACCCCGGCCATCTGCGCGAGCGCGAGGACGTCCTCGAAGGTGCTGTGGCCCCAACCGCGCTTCATCTTGTACTCGTCGGGCGTATACTGCGCCTCGCAGATCATCAGGTCCGAGCCGGTCACGAACTTCGCGATCGCCGCGTCTTCCTTGTCGCTGAACTGACCCTTCATATTGAGCTTGCCGTAGGGCTCGTGGTCGCTGATGTAGGTGAGGACCTTGCCCGCGTGCTCGAAACGGTAGCCGACGGTGATGCCGGGGTGATTGAGGAAGTGATAGCTGACCTTGACGGGACCCAGCTCCACCGGCCCGCCGAGTTCGACGAACTCGGGCTTCGATCCCAGATCCTTGAGCTGGACGGGAAAATAGGTCGAGTGCATCTGCCCGGCCATGACCTCCTGGAAGGTCTTGGTCGTGCCGTGCATGCCGTAGATCTGGAACTTCGTCGTCGGCAGGAAGAGGGGGGTGAAGAACGGAAAGCCCTGGATGTGGTCCCAGTGCGTGTGGCCGATGAAGAGGCGGCCCTTGATCGGGGCGCCGGCGGCGCGCTTCATGAGGTCGAAGCCGAGCTCTCTGATGCCGGTTCCGGCGTCGATGATGATCGTCTCCTCGCCGCAGGTCAGCTCGACGCAGGGCGTGTTGCCGCCGTAGCGCACGGTCCGGGGACCGGGGGCGGGAATCGAGCCGCGCACGCCCCAGAAACGGATCTTCATCAGGCCCCGGCCATCTCGTCGACGCGGCGCATGAATTCCGCCACCTCGAAGGGCTTGACGATGTAGCCGTCGGCGCCCGTCTCCTCGACGGCGGTGCGCACGTCGTGCTGGTAGGACTTAGAGGAGCTGATGAGGATTTTCGTGGTCTTGAGATCGGGGTCGGCGCGCAGGCGCTGGCACACCTCGAAGCCGTGCATGATGGGCATGAGCAGGTCGAGCACGAGCACGTCAGGACGCACCTGGCGCACGGCCTCGATGCCCTTCGCGCCGTCGGCGGCGGTGGTGACTTCGTAGCGGCCGCGCAAAAGCATGGCCATCAGCTCGCGCATGTCGTCGTCGTCGTCCACCACCACGACCTTCTTCACCCGAGCAGTGTAGCGTGCCTCGCGGGCGGAGTCAATGGCCGTTCGCTTTTGATATCCTGAGCTATGCTCCCCGGTATCGAGGACTGGCTCTCGGCTTCCTTCTCCGATTATAAGCGCCGCTTCTGGCCGCTGATGTCGGTGCTCGCCGCGGGCGGCCTGATCACCGCACTCGTCGTTTTCCTTCCTCTGATTCCGGCCGCTATGGCGACCTTCTTCGGTTGGGGCTCGCCGTGGCTGATTTGGAGCGGAGCGCTGCTCGTGGCACTCGTCGCGGGCCTGTGGCTGTCCACCTGGTCTCAGGCTGCGGCCGTCATCGCCTCCGCCACGGACGAGGGCGCCGCCGACGCAATGCGCGAGGGCTGGCGCCGCACGCCCGCTTTCGCGTGGTCGCTGACTCTCGTGATGCTCGCCGCGGGCGGGGGCTTCGTCTTCCTGATCGTGCCGGGGCTCGTCCTGACCGTTCTCCTCTTCTTCGCGCCGTTTTACCAGCTCGGCGGCGAGGCGGAGGGTCTCGACTCCCTTGAGTTGTCCTGGGCGCGCGTGCGGCCCCACGCGGGCGCCGTTGCGGGGAGGCTGATCCTGCTCGTCGCCGTCGTCTGGGCGCCATCCTGGATTCCTTATGTCGGCTGGCTGATCGGCCCGTTGTGGGCGCCCTTCGGGCTCGTCGCCTGCGCGCGCCTCGCGGCCGATTTGCGCGCCGCCGCGCCGGAGCCCGCCCGTCCCTCTTTGCGCACGGCCGTGACGGCGCTGTCGGCCGTTCTTCTCGTCTCCATGTTCGCCGCGTCTTTCGCAAGCGCGCTCGCCGTTGAGCGATTGCGCGAGAACTACGCGTCCGGGAAACTGAACCTGCCCGCGCCCGACGGTGCCACCGCTCAGTCCTTGCTGGCCCTGTTTCATGGTCAGGGCAGCGACGCGGATGTTCAGCGCTCGCTGACCTATGTGATCTCCCTCTCCTCAGCCGTCGGGAAGGCGCCTTGAAACTGCCCAGTGGCCGGGCCGTCATCGCGCTCGGCGCCGCCTCGGCTTTGGGGATGCTCGCGTGGGTCGTGGGCTCGCACTACGCGGAGGTGCGGGCGGCCGCGGAAGGAATGTCGTGGGGCTGGGCGGCGGTAGCACTCGTCTTCGCGCTCGCGAGTCACGCGATGGGCGGGTTGGCGCTCTCGGCGGTCCTGCGCCTACTCGGCCATCCGCTGAGCGCGCCGACCGTGCTCGGCATCTCGCTCGTGTCGACGACCGCCAACTATGTCGTCTCCACCGGCGGCGTCAGCGGCTTCGCGCTCAAGGCGCACCTACTTCATAAACGCCTCGTGCCGATCGCGACGACGATCGTGGCCTCCGCCCTCACCGCGGTCATTCTTTACGCCGTGCTCGCCGCGATTCTCACGCAGGGCCTGATCACCTTGGCTTTCCGGTTGCAGGGCAGCCGCGTCGGGCTCATCGAGGGCGTCGTGGGTCTCGTCGTCCTCCTGTGCGCGGCGGGCGGGCTCATCGCGCTGTTTCTCAACGGTCGCCTGCGCAACAAGGCCGCGCGCCGCGTGTTTCACTGGACGAATCAGGCCGCGTTCCGCCTGTCGAGCCGTCAGATCCCCGCCGAAAACTTCATGACCTTCGAGCGCCAGATGGCGCACGGCTTGGCTCGCATCCGCCACGAGCGCGGGCGGCTGTCGCTCGCGGTGCTCTACACCTGCCTCGACTGGGGCTTCGCGTTGATCTCGCTGTGGATGTGCTTCAAGGCCGTCGGCGATCCGCTTCCGCTGGGCCCGCTGTCCGCGGTGTTCGCCGTCGGCCAGGGCGCCACCTTGATCCCGGCCCTGCCCGGCGGGCTCGGCGCGGCCGAGGGCTCGACGGCGGCGGTGCTCGTGGCGCTGGGCTACGACGGCGGCCGTGCCCTCGTCGCGGCGCTGCTCTACCGCGTCGCCTACTACCTCGTGCCGTCCTTGCTCAGCGTGCTCGTGCTCTGGGGGCTGAAGGTCTCCGAGCCCGCCGTGCTCGCCGAGGCCGCCGCGTTCGCCAAGGACATACCGCAGCTTCCGCCGGTCGAGTAGGTCTTCGGGCCCACGGATCTCACGGGTCTACTGCCGGAGCGCAAACGGCTCGCCGCCCCGCCACGAACGCGCGGACCTCTTGCTAAGATGGGCCGATGAAAGCCGCGATCGTTCTCCTGCCGGCCCTATGTTGCGTCGCCGCTAACGCCGCGCCCGATCCCGCGGTCCTCGTGCGCTCGGCTTTGCCGCCGGGCTTCGCGCCCGTCTCCGATTTCAACGCGCCGGTTTTGTATCCGAAGGCCGTCCTCGTCGACTTCCCGCAATCGGCCGCGCAGGACACGGCGACCGTGGCGTTGCCCGCCCTGCTCGACCGCCATCTCTCCACGACCGATTCCTTTGCGGGCCCCGCAGGCGTTACCTTGATCGCGGGCACGCTCGACGGCAACGGCGACGGCTATCTCGCCGCGACGCCGCCCGACGGCTCCGCCCACTTCGTCAAGATCGAGCGCGGCATGTCGGGCAGTTGGAACGACGGCGCGCGGACCTACCGCGTCAGCCTGTCGGTCAGCATCTTCCGCCCGCGCCTGGCGAACTACATCCAGATCCGCGATACCGCCACCGGCGAGGTGGTTTGGGAAAAAAGAATCAACGAGCTGTTCCGCCTCGCCTACCGCGCGGGGGAGCCCGTGACCTTGGCGGGCCGGCCTTACCGTCTGTTTTACTCGCAGAAGCCGACCCTCGGCCTCTGCTTCATTTACGACGACACGAGCGCCGGCGGACACGACTTCAAGTTCTACATGGTGCCCCTGTCGCAGGTTCTTGGCGCGACCCCTTCCTCCTATAGGATGTTCGGGGGGGATGTTGTCAGATTGCGAGTTTCGGCCGACCGGGCCGTTCTCGAGATCTCGCGCTGATTGGACCGCGCGGCAAAAAATCGCTAAAATAGCGGCGCAATGACAGCCTGGGCCGCGCTCGTCGCGGGCGCCGTCGCCGTTCTCTTTTCCGGAGTGATGCTCTTCGGCCGCTCTCTGTATGTGAGCGCCATCAGCCTCCTCGTGGTTCTTCTGCAGACCGCGGTTCTCTTCTTCCTGTGCGGCTCGCCCCTGCTGGGCCTGCTTCAGGTCATGATTTATGCCGGGGCCGTGATGGTCCTGGTCGTGGTCACGATCATGGCCTCGGGCCACGAAGGCCCGCGCTTTGCCGAGCTCTCTTTCCCGCGTCCGTTGGCTTGGCTCGGACTGGCCTCGGCGGTTTTGGAGACGGCTTTCCTCCTCTCCAAAGTTTCGGTTCCCGCCGCCGTCGCCGTCGACCCCGGCCTGCAGGCGCGCTTCGGCGCGGTGCTGTACCAGCCCTACGCGGTGGCGACCGAGGCCGTGACCCTCTTGATGTTCCTCGCCGCACTCGCCATCATTCCCGACCGGGAGGGCGCGTGAACCTGACCGTCGTCGTGTGGGCGACCACGGGCGCGCTGTTCTCCGTCGGTCTCGCCGCGGTGATTTTCCGGCGCCAGCTGCTGGCCATGCTGCTCGGCCTCGAGCTCATGCTGGCGGCGGTTAATGTCGCCCTCGTCCATCACGCGGGTCTGTTCAACGACGCCGAGGCGCTCGCCGTCGTGGCCCTCGTCATCGCCGTCGCCGCGGCCGAGGCGGTCGTGGGCCTCGCCCTGATCCTGCGCGTGCGGCGCACCGGGCGCAGCGCCGACGCCTCCGCCCTGACGGAGCTTCGCGGATGACGCCCTCCCAAGTTCCCCTGTCGGCCTGGTTGCTGTTCGCGGCCCCGGTGTCCGCCATTTTATTCGGCTTCTTCGTCATGCGCCCGTGGAAGCCGCAGTGGACGCACTGGCCCATCCTGCTGTCCTGCGCGATCGTCACGGCGGCGAGCTTCTCGCTCGCGGCGCGCGTCTACACCGGCCACAGCTTCGACCTGAATTTATACCGCTGGGCCGCCGCGGGAACTTGGGCGGTGGACTTCGGCCTGCGCATCGACGGGCCCGGCGCCGCGGTGCTCGCGATGGTGAGCTTCGTGGGTTCTCTCATCCACCTCTACGCCGTGGGCTATATGAAGGACGACCCGGGCTTCTCCCGCTTCTTCCTGGTCTTTCATCTGTTCTTCCTGGCGATGATCGGCCTGCTGACGGCCAACAACTACGTCCAGCTTTACCTGTTCTGGGAACTCGTCGGCGTGGCGTCCTACCTGCTCGTCGGCTTCTGGTATCACAAGGAAACCGCGCGCGCCGCCGCGCTCAAGGCCTTCCTGACCAATCGCGTCGGCGATTTCGGCCTCCTGCTCGCGGTGCTGCTCATCGTTCTCCAGTTCAAGGTCACGCACTTCCACCTTCTGTACCTGAAGGCTGCGAGCGGCGCGTCCTTCGAGCTGCTGCCGCTCATCGGCGTGTTCCTCATCTGGGCCGCGTGCGCGAAGTCCGCGCAGTTCCCGTTGTACTTCTGGCTGCCCGACGCGATGGAAGGCCCGACCCCGACCTCGGCCTTGATGCACGCCGCGACGATGGTGACGGCCGGCGTGTTCCTGCTCGTGCGCTCGTGGCCGCTGATCGCCGCGGTGCCGGGCTTGCCCGGGCTCGTCGCATGGATCGGCGGGATCACCGCTTTGGGCGCGGCCATCATCGCGGGCACCAAGAAGGACCTCAAGCGCATCCTCGCGTACTCGACGGTGAGCCACCTGGGCCTCATGATGCTCGCCCTGGGCCTCGACCAGGTGGGCGTGGCGCTGTTCCACCTCATCGTGCACGGATTCTTCAAGGCCGCGCTGTTCCTGTGCGCGGGCAACATCGCCCACGCCTTACACCAGCCGACCGCCAATATCGACGATGTCGGCGGCCTGAGCAAGAGCATGCGTCTGACTTATCTGAGCTTCGTGCTCGCCGCGCTGTCGCTCGCGGGCGTGTTCCCGTTCGGCGGCTTCTTCAGCAAGGACGCCATCTTAGACGCGGCCTGGCATCAGGGCGGCGCGCTCGCGGTGCTCGCGATGCTCGTCGCCGCGGGCTCGGCCTTCTACATCTCGCGCATGCTGTTCCTGACCTTCTACGGCTCGCGGCCCGAGCAGAAGGGCGCGCCGCACGCGCACGAGGCGGAGCCCATCCTCGCGATGCCCGTGCTGTTCCTGTCGATCGGCGCCGCGCTCGCGGGCCTGCTCAAAGAGCCGATCCAGCTCTTCGTCGTCTCCGGCTTCCGCGGCCTGCCGAGCGGCTTGCCGGACCTGAAGATCGTCTTGAACCTTCCCGGCGATCCGTTTCTGCCGCCCGTCAACCCGCTCGTCGCCGGCTTGGGGACCTTGATGGTCGTGCTCGGCGCGGGTGCCGCGTGGCGGTTGACCATGTCCGACCCGGGCTTCGACTGGCGCTGGCGCGGCGGACGAGTCGAGGCCATGTTCGAGTCCGACTTCGGCTATAAAATCGTCGTCGGCTGGGCCGTGAGCGCCGTGTCCTGGACCGCTCGCTTCACCGGGCGCGTGTTCGACAAGGCTTGGTGGGACGGCCTCATCGAGTCGTCCAACGACGCCGTGCGCGGCGCGGGCTGGGCGCTGTCGACCTCGGCGCAGGGACGCGTCAACGATTACCTCTGGTGGATGCTGGCGGGCACGGCCTTGCTCGTCGGGCGGGTGCTGAAATGAGCATGCCGCTCACGACGCTCTGGCTCACGCCCCTGTTCGGCGCCGCCGTGTGCGCCGCGTCGGGCTCCAGGGCCAAGCACGCGGCGCTCGGCTTCGCGGGCGTGTTCCTCGGGCTCGCCGCCGGGCTCGCCTGGTCGCAGACCTTTTCGCCCGCCCTGGCCGTGATCACCGAGTCGGGCCCGCAGTGGGCGTACGGCGTTTCCTACAAGCTTTCCGCCGACTCTCTGTCGATGGGCCTCATCCTGCTCACGGCGTTTTTGACCGTGATCTGCGTCGTGGCCTCATGGGCGCTCGAGGTGTCCGCGGGTTACTGGGCCTGCTTCATGGCGTTGGCCTCGGCGCTGACGGGCGTGTTCCTGGCGCGCGACCTGTTCTTCTTCTACTGCTTCTGGGAAGCGACCTTGATTCCGATGTTTTTCATCATCGGCCTGTGGGGCTCGAGCAACCGACTGCACGCGGCCGTCAAGTTTTTCCTGTTCACTTTTTCGGGCTCCGTGTTCATGCTCCTGGCCCTGCTGGCGCTGGTCAGCGCTCATCACCGCGTCACCGGCGTGTGGACCTGGGACCTGGCGGCGCTTGACCCCAAGACTTTGGGCTCGGCCGCGCCCCTCGTGTTCTGGGGCCTCGTGCTCGGCTTCGCGGTTAAAATCCCGATGGTGCCCTTGCACACCTGGCTGCCTGACGCGCACACCGAGGCGCCGGCCGCCGGCTCCGTCATGCTCGCCGGCGTCATGCTCAAGATGGGCGTGTACGGCCTGCTGCGCGTCGCGATGCCGCTGTTTCCCGAGATCGCGTGGAACGCGCTTCCGATTTTGGGCGGGCTCGCCGCGATCAGCACGGTGTACGGCGCGCTGTGCGCGATGGCCCAGACCGACCTCAAGCGCATGATCGCTTATTCGTCGATCGCCCATCTCGGCTTCTGCCTCCTCGGCGTGCTCTCGCGTACGAGCCAGGGTCTGACGGGGGGAACTTTACAGCTCGTCAACCACGGCCTGACCACC
>JAYTIP010000341.1:0-2893 GCA_043731745.1 Elusimicrobiota bacterium
CGACAAAAACCTGCGCTCCGCCTATTCGGCGGAGGCCCGAAAGGGCCTCTCGCGCTTCGGCCTGACGCGCATGGCCAACGACATGGAGAAAATCTACGATGCTCTCGCTTAGCGCGATCTTGATCGCCAAGAACGAGGAGCGGGATCTTCCCGCCTGCCTCGAATCTCTCAAGGGCCTCGTCAACGAGATCGTCGTCGTCGTTTCCGACGACACGACTGACAGGACCGAGGAGCTCGCGAAGGCCGCGGGCGCCAAGACCTTCCGCCGAAAGTTCGACGACTACGCGCGCATGCGTCAGGCGAGCCTCGACGCCGCGACCGGCGAGTGGTGCCTGTGGATCGACCCCGACGAGCGCATGACCAACGAGCTCGGCGGCGAGATCTCCGCGGTGCTGACGGCGAAACCCTCCCAGGCCGCCTTCGACATCCCCTTCTCCGTGCACTTCCTCGGGCGGGAGATGAACTGGGGAGGGCTCGGCTCCGAGCATCATGTCCGACTGTTCAAGCGGGAGAAGGCGCGCTTCACCGGCGGGGCCCTGCACGAAAGCCTCGAGATCGACGGCCAGACCGGAGCGCTCAAGGGCTTAATCACCCACACGCCTTACCACGACATCCCTGACTACCTCTCCAAGCTCGACCGCTACACCGACCTCGCGGCCAAGAAGCGCTTCGACGCGGGTAAGCGCTTCACGATACTCCATCACCTGATTTTGCCCTGGGAATTCTTCGCCCGGACGGTCCTCAAGCTTGGAATTCTCGACGGCTATCCGGGCGTCGTTTGGGCCGGCCTGTCGGCCTTTCACAGCTGGCTCAAATATGTAAAACTGGGCCGGATGCAGAGGGAAAATTAGGATGATCCCGAAGCGTCCGAACGGCGCGCAAAAGTTATCCACCGTACTTTCAGCGCTGAAAGTGCTGGGGATAACTTTAGCGGTCGCATCGACTCTCGAACACCGGAGCACTCGCTCATGATCGGAGAACTCGCCGCCCTCGGCGCCGTCGGACTCGGCGCCAGCGCCCGCTGGAACTGGTGGCGCCCCCCGGTGACGGGCGGGATGCCGACCTTGATGTACCACAAGATCGGCGACTACACGCCGGGCTCGCAGCTCAAGAAGCTGTGGGTCACGACCGCCGATTTCCGAAAACAGCTCTGCTATCTCAGAGACCACGGCTACACCGCGATCGACTTCCGCGACTGGCGCGACGCGGAGAAGGGCGTCAAACCCCTGCCCGAGAAGCCCGTCCTGATCACCTTCGACGACGGGTACATGAACAACTACGACCTCGCCTTCCCCCTCCTCAAGGAGTTCGGGATGAAGGGCTGCATCTTCCTCGTCTACGAGACGATGGAGAAGCACAACGGCTGGCACAATCCCGCCACCGAGCCGTGGCTCAAGATGCTGACCTGGCAGCAGATCAAGGAAATGCAGGACAGCGGCCTCGTCGAATTCGGCTCGCACACCATGCGTCACCGCAATCTCGCTGAGATTCCTCTTGATGAGGTGAAGTGGGAGCTCACCGAGAGCAAGGCCCGTCTCGAGGATAAGCTCGGTCGCGAGATGATCGGCTTCGCCTACCCATACGGCTCCGGCGCTTACAAACCCGAGGTCCGTAAGGCGGCGCTTGACGCGGGCTATCGCTTCGACTTCTCCGTCAAACAGGGGATATCCTCTTTGCCGTGGGATCGCGAGAAGGAAGCGGTCAAACGCTTGCTGATTCGCGGCGACGACAACATGCTCGACTTCCATCTCAACATGACGCGCGGCAAGGCGCGCTTTTGATGGAGCTCGGGACTCCTCAGTCGATCCTCGTCATTCAATTGCGCCGCCTCGGCGACGTGATCTTGACGACGCCCGCCTTGGAAGCCCTGAAGAAGAAATTTCCCGACGCGAAACTCGACTTTCTCGTCGAGGCCCCCGGCGCCGAGGCCGTGGCCGGCCATCCGGCGATCGACGAGGTTCTCGTTTACGACGCCGACGGGATCGCGGGCGCGCTGTCTTGGGCGCTTAAGATACGCGCTCGTAAGTACGATTGGGTCGTCGACTTCCTGTCGAACCCGCGCACGGCGCTCATCACCGCGCTGTCGGGTGCGGCGGTGAAGGCCGGCCCCGCGCACACGGCGCGGCGCTGGGCCTACAACGTGAAGATGATCCAATCGCCGCAGGCCTGCTACGCGGCGCTCGAGAAAGTGCGCTGGCTCTCCGCCTTGGGTGTCGTCCCGGAAGACGCGCCCGAGCTGCCGCGCCTGTTCCTCGCGCGCCGCCCCGACAATCTCGAGAACATCGTCGGCCTCGTGCCCCCTTCGCGCAAGGAGACCCGCCGCTGGCCCGCGCCGTCCTACGCGCGTCTGGGCCGCCTGCTGCGCGACAAGTACGGCTGCCGGCTCAAGGTGTTTTGGGGCCCCGGTGAAAAAGATCTGGCCGACGAGGTCGTGCGCGGCATCGGCGAGGGCGCCTTCGCGATACCCGAGACTCGCTCAATCACGGAGCTCGCGCGCGAGCTCGCGACCTGTCGCGTCGTCGTGGGCAACTGCGCGGGGCCCAAGCACGTGGCGCTCGCCTCGGGCGTGCCCACCGTGACGATACACGGCTCCTCCGACCCCGCATCCTGGACGCCGATCCATCCCGAACACCGCTTCGTGCGCCTCGACGAGTTGCCGTGCATCGGCTGCCGCTCCAACTCCTGCCCGTACAACATCGAATGCATGCGCCAGCTTCCGGCCGAGCGCGTCCTGCCCGCCGTCGAGCAGTTGCTCGCGCTGACGGAAAAGAAGGCGGCTTCATGACCTGGGCCAAGCGTCGTCAGAAGCTGAAGGAAAGCGCTGGCGGACGCGTCTTGCTCGGCGCCGCGTCGTTCGCCTACGGCGCGGGCGTGCTCGCGCGCCGCGGCCTGT
>JAYTIP010000342.1:0-15042 GCA_043731745.1 Elusimicrobiota bacterium
TCGACATCGAATCGTCCAACCTGGGGCATCCTCGTGCGAAAAATATTTGTGCGATTCTTCATTTTTTCGCACTTTGACATTATTCTACAGCTTCAACGCCGAGGCTGACCAGCGGCGGCTTCAACTGTCCAACCTAACGAGGCCGCCGGCTGGTCAAGCCAATAGTTAGGCATCACTTGGCCCGCTTTACTTTATGCTTCCAGACGGAAATTATCAGGGCTTCGCGCACTGGGAAAAAGAAGCGGTGTTTGATTGAAACGAAATCGCCCGATTTTATTTCCTCAGCTTTGATACAACGAGGATCTCCGATTCGATCCCAAATCTCTGTTTGTTCTGAAATTGAAAACCGCGAATATTCGCCAGTACCATCAAGAACAGAAATTTGTTTTCGATTCTGTTCGGGAGCTAGGGCAGCGCCCGAACTGAACACAATCTTTCCGATTAACGCCTCATCATATGGGCGACTTATGTCGAGTGCTATCAATTCCTTCTCGCCGGCAAATTTTTGGGTCATTACCCGATCCCATTTGAGCAGACGGCCTAGTTCGGAAGGTTTTCCGTTTAAGGTAATTTTGCAGTCAGGAGAAACACTGTAGTGCTGGTATTCCTCATCATAAGTCCCTATCAATATCTTCCGAGTATCGGGAGTAACGTGCCACACAATTCCTAATCCCAGATCTCGGGCCTCCGCAGTAATACACAAAGGGGTCAATGTGAGAGATGCGGCGGCGAGAGTTACCTGCATGAGTCGCTTTGTGTTCATTTGTAGCTATGGATGCCTAACTAATAATTGTACCGACCGGCCTATCACGCATCGGCAAGGCGGCAATTCTTCGAATTATAGAGCCAAAACCAGGATAATGCCAGGAGGGCCGTTGCGTGATAGGCCGCCGAGCGGCGGCCTATTCTGCGATCTCGAGGGGGCCGTCTAATCTGCGATGTCGCTTACTGCGGCTGGCGTAGGAGTAGGCTTCCCAGCACCATCGCGACGCACGCCGAGAGATTGAGGCTTCGGGCCCGCGGATCGATCGGAATCTTCCGCTCGCGCCCCGCCCACTTCGCGTGCACCTCGGCCGGCAGGCCGCCCGTCTCGGAGCCGAACGCGAGGGTGGCCCCCGACGAAACCTCGGACGGATCCCAATCTTTCGTCGCCTTGGTGGACAGCAGCCACACCTCGCGCGAAGGCTCGACCGACGCCATCCAGTCGTTCACGCTGTCGTGCTGCTTCAAGTCGAGGTTCGGCCAGTAGTCGAGCCCCGCGCGCTTGAGGTTCGCGTCGGTGATCTTGTAGCCGAGCGGATGCACGAGGTGCAGACGGCACCCCATGGCCATGCAGGAACGCCCTATCTGGCCGGTGTTGCCCGCGATGTCGGGGCGAACCAGCACGACCTCATACTTCGGCGCCACGATTACTTCGCGGCGGTCTGAAGCGCGGGCAAGGCGGCCTTCTCGGCGGCGATGATCGGGTTCTCACCCTTCCAGCCGTCGCGCAGGAACGCCTCGTAGGTCCAGGGCATGAGGTTCTTGAACTGGGCGGCCAAGGCCTCGCCGTACGCCTGGATCTCGAGCTGGGCGTGCGTGTCGGCGCGCAGGGCGACGAAGTTCATTAAAGAGCGCGCGTTGACGGTCCAGTAGAACTCGGTGTAGAGGTTGACCGGCAGGACCATGCGCGCCATCTCGCGCGCCACGCCCATCTCGATCATCTGCTTGTAGGTCGCGAGAGACGCGTCCACTTGCTTCGAGAACATCGCGTGCAAGGCCTTCTGATCGAGCTCGATCGAAGCGTTCGAGGCCTGCTTGTTCTTCTTGTCCTGGCCGCGCCATTTCTCGGGCATGTAGAAGTAGTCTTTGACTTCGGTGTAGCGGAAGGACACTTCGTTGTAGGCGGCGAAGCGGTGGCGGAACCACTGGCGGGCGACGAAGATCGGGGCGCTCACATGGAACTTGAACACGGAGTGCTCGAAGGGCGTCATGTGCGAGTGCTTGAGGAGGTAGCCGATCAGCTTCTTGTCGGCGTCGGCGCCTTTGGAGACGCCGCCGTAGGAGACGCGCGCCGCGTCGACCACGCCCTGATCGCCGCCCATGAAGTCCACCAGGCGGACGAAGCCTTTGTCCAACACTTTGACGGGCTCGTAATTCTTCTCGTTCGTGTTCATCGGAATCCTCCGGACGCGCCTGGGGCGTCGTCGCGATATTGTCTGACGTCGGGGAGAGTGGAGGCGGCCTTGGAGACGCTGACGATCCATTCGATGAGGCGCTCGTCGCCGAGGACGCCCTTGCCGTTCCAGCGGTAGCCGCCGGAGCCGAGCTGACGCTGGAGCAGTTGGCCGACGCGGCGGCCGTCGAGGGCGAGGGGGACGGCGATCACGCCGCCTTGCGTCGTGAGGGCGCGCAAAGCGGCCTTGTTCTCGGTGGAGTCCTTGTCCTGTTGGCCGGAGCGCACGCCGTCGCGCACGAAGAGGAGCCCGGCTTCGCGGAACCCGCCTTTGACGCGGACCTGCTCGGCGATGGCTTTCGCCGCGGTCTTCCAGGCCTCGAGGCCTTTGTCGGAGCGAGGAGCGACGCCGACGAGGACGACGGCGTCCTTGGCGGGGTTGCGCGACTGGCCCTTGGCGCGGTCGGCGAGAATGTCGGAGAGGACGGCGGATTTGTCGATCGTGGTCGTGAGCACGAGCTCGGCCTGGCTCTTGAGCCGTTTGGGCCCCGTGGCCGAGCCCGAGGGGAGCTTGAGCGTGCTCTTGTTCGTGGTCTTGAGCTCGGGCATGCCCTCGCGCGCGTGGTCGGGACGGTCGTCGGTCGGGTCGGCGCGGATGCCGAAGATGAAGCGCAACTCGTCCATGTGCGGGTCCTCGTTGACCACCTCGAGGGGAATGGCGACGACCTTGTCGACGTGCTGATTCTTCAGGCGGTCGAGCCCGTTCTGGACCGAGCGCGTGTCGCCGGCGGTGTCGACGCTTTCGACGGAGATGCCGGGGAGCTGGGCGCGGATCGTCGACAGGTCCTTGCGGAAGGAGGCGCCGGAGTCGAAGGCGAGGATGAGCACGCCGTAGGGCTTCTTGCCCATCGAGGTGTCGCCGAAGTTGGCGGCGGAGGCCGAGACGGCCAGGCCGAGCGCTAAGGCAGTCGCGATCACGCGCGGCCCTTTTTGAGGAACACGGCTTCGAGGCGTTCGCGCAGCTCCTGAATGCTGACGGGCTTGGCCACGAACTCGTCGCCGCCGGAGAGCGCGGCGCTCGTCTTGTCGTGCGTCGAGTCGCGGGCGGTGAGGAAAAGGACGGGGGTGCGCTTGGCGCCGGATTTCTTTTCAGCCGCGCGAATTTGCTGGCAGGAGGCCAGGCCGTCGACGCGCGGCATCATGAGGTCCATGAGGATCGCGTCGGGGGCGAAGGTCTTGAAGACCTCAACGGCTTCCTGGCCGTCGGCGGCGGTGGACACTTCATAGCCGAGGCGAGCCAGCTGGATCGACAGGATTTCGCGGATCGACGGATCGTCGTCGACGACTAATATTTTTTTGGCGCTCATGCCGTCGGCCGAATTAGGGATCGAAGGTCCACACGGCCGACTTGCCGGTCGAGCCCGCGACGGCGACGACGAGCTCCTTGCGGCCGGGCTCGGCCTCGACGACGGCGAACCCGGGAGAGAAGCCGCCGAGGTCGGCCTTCCACGCGGTCTCGAAAGCGACGCCCGTCCAGCTCTTGGCGTGCAACTCGCCGCCGTTGAACAGGCCGAAGGGGTTGGCGAGGCCGCCGAGCATGGCGAGGTTGCGCACGATGTAGAGGTCGCCGTAACCCTTGTCGTTGTAGGTGGAGACCATGGGCGGGTTGACCTCGAAGAGCTTCTCGTACCAGCGCACGCGCAACGGGCTCTGGCCGAAGCTTTCGGAGGAGCGCCAGCTGCCGTTGGCGAACTGCACGCGCAAGGTGTTGACGCTGGTCAGGTAAAGGGTGGCGGCGTCGCCGGAGGCGTCGAGCTGAGCGAAGGAGAAGCCGTAGAGCCAGTCGACGCGGCGAGGGTTCAGCGCGGGGCGGCCCTGCGCGTACTTGCCGTCCTTCCAGGCGAGGGGATAGATCGCGCCGAAGGGGAAGGTCTTGTCGTCGATGATCTGCTGGGTGGCGACGACGCGCTCGCCCTTGGGGTTCTGATGGGCGCGCACGAGGTAGGGGAGTTCGGCGGTCTTGGTCCACTTGTCGCCGTCGAGCTTGTAGACGCGGGTCTCGAAACGGCGGAACTGCTCGTGGTAAACCGAGACGAACAAGGTGGCCTTCTTATCGCCGTCGAGGGCGGCCCACTCGAGCGAGAGGATGCGCACGCCCGTGCCCTCGACTGAACCCGTCGCCAGCGGCTTGTGCTCGGCGGCGGGATAGGCGTAGAGGCGGAAGTTGGTCTCGTCGGAGAGAACGATCTGAGGCTTGCCCGCGCCGCTGAAGTCGGCGACGGCCATGCCGCTGACGACGAAGGGAAGCGAGGCGCCGCGGGTGCGGGGGGCGCGCGTGTCGCCGTTGACGGAGCGGGCCGTCGCCGGGGCGATGGGGGGAGCGACGACGACGGGAGGGGCGACGACGGCGAGCAGGCGGGCGCGCTGGCCGGCGGAGATTCCCGGGACGGGCTCAGGCATGCGGCCCACGGAGTACTTCTCGGCCACTTCCTCGATCTTGCCTTCGCCGACCTTGATCTCGGCCTTGCCGAGCTCTTCGCCGGTGACGGGGTGCTTCAGGGACTCGCCCTCGGTGTAGATCTGGAAGCCGCGTCCGGCGGCGGCGCCGTCGGCGGCGGTGAGGTCGAGCCAGACCTGGGTTCCCTGGGCCCGCACGACATAGCCTTTGGCCGGTGCGGCGGCGTGGGAGGGGGTGGAAAGAAGGAAAAGCGAGGACAACGCGAGGGCGATCATTTCCAGAGGCTATCATATTTTTTTGTAGGCTTGAGCATGGCTTACGCCTACCCCTCGCCGCGCACCGGGACCGCCCAGGATCTGATGCGCATCGTGACGAAAGCCTACGAGAATCGCCTCGCCGCCGACGGGACGGTGATGCCCGCTAAGCCCGAGCATCAGCGGCAGTGGCTCGAGCCGCTGACGCGCGGCGTCGGCATGATCTTGGCGCTCGTCATGGAGCTCGTTCCGGCCGATTGGACCGTGACTTTCCATAATAAGCTCTTCCTGCATCTGAGCGCCGACAAGAACTACCCGTTCGATCCTTCCGCCAAGGTCGTGCGCGACGCGGCCGCCTTGGCCGCGCGCTTCGAGAAGGAAACCGGGCTCGCGCCGGCCTTGTTGGCCGCGATCTCTCACCCGCCGGTGATGGGCGAGCTGGCCCACCTCAACTTCGAGCTCGTGCGCCACGGGACCTTGGTGCTACGAGAGGTCCGAGGCCGTCCCTGCCGGCCGCGCCTCGTCGTGGCCGTCGATCCGTTCGCGCTCGACATGATCAGCGTCGCCGAGGAGGGCCTTTACGCCGGCTACATGGGCTCCTTCCATCTTGGCCTCGACCGCCTGGCATTGGGGCGCGGTCACCCCGGCCCGTGGATGAACTCGTGCACGCGGTGGGATCGCATGCCTCTGCGCCTTTTTAGATCGTTGGCCGAAGGCCGTGAAATCGGCATGGTCCTGTCGGGCGGCGTGCCTGCGACGAGCCGCGTGCTGTACGGCGTGCGCGAATGGACGCGCCGCGCCCGCGCGGCGGGCCCCTACCGGGCCGATCCCGCCGGCGCGCTGCGGCGCTTGCGCGCCGAGGAATCCTTTCGGCGCTTTGAAAGCGTCGTCGCCGATTCAATTCCCTTGCCTCGCGGGCCTTGGCGCCTGCTCGAGGCCTGGCTCATGACCGCGGCCGCCGGGCTCCTTCCGGGGGAGACCGCCGAGGGCGCGGGCGCCGCCGCGCTGTCCGCGCTCGACGCGGCGCCGGAACTGCGCGGCCGCCTCCAGGCGGAGCTCATCTCGGACCTGACGCGCGAAACGCCCTCGCGCCGCCGCTTGTTCCGGCTCCTCGTCGGACGCGTCGCGCGGCGCCGGCCGCTGATCCTGATTCCCGTCGTCCACCGCGCCTCGCTGCCGCTCAATGTTTTAGAGCGCGAGGCCTGGGGCGTCACCTGGCTCGGGTCCGGGCGCGTGCGCGTCGTGCGCGCCGGGACTCCGGAGGCTCACGCCGACATGAGCGCCGAAGAGCTGGCCGAACGATTCACCTTGGAGAATTTCGAATGAGCGCCAATCTTTACCGCAGCATCGCAGACCTCAAGGGTTTCTCGCTGAAGAACTGTCCGCCGATGGCCGAGCCCTCGGGCGTGCTGATGTGCCCGCCCGATCACTTTCAGGTCCTCTCGGTGAAGAATCCGTACATGAGCCGCCATGTCGGCGCCGTGGATCCGGGCAAGGCGAAGAAGCAATGGGACGAGCTCGTCGCCGCTTTCGAGAAGGCGGGTTGTCCGGTCTCGCTGATCCCGGCCACGCCGGGGCTCGAAGACATGGTGTTCACCGCGAACTCCTCGCTCGCGGGCACGCGTCCCGACGGGGAGAAGGTCGCGTTGATTTCGGCCATGCGCCATTCTTCCCGTCGTAAGGAGACAGAGGCGTTCGAGGCGTGGTACGAGGCGCACGGCTATCGCGTGGCGCGGCTGAAGGCCGGCGGGCACGAGACCTTCGAGGGCTCGGGCGACGCGGTGTGGCACCCGGGAAAGCGCCTGATCTGGGGCGGGCACGGGTTTCGCACCGACCCCGCGATGTTCGAGCAGGTGGCTGAGATCTTCAAGACGCCCGTCATCCAGCTCAAGCTGGTCAACGAGCGCTTTTATCATCTCGACACCTGCTTCTGCCCGCTCACGCCCGAGGCGGTGCTGATTTATCCATCGGCGTTCGACGCCGCGAGCCTTGAACTGATTTTAAAGATCTTCCCGATCGTCGTCACCTCTTCCGAGGCGGACGCGGTCTCGCGTATGGCGTGCAACGCGTCGGTGTGGCGCTCGAAGACGGCCATCATCCAGAAGGGCGCCACGGCGGCGTCGGGGCACATGCGCGCGATGGGGCTCGAAGTCGTCGAGGTGGACACCTCGGAGTTCGTAAAGTCGGGCGGGAGCGTGTACTGCATGAAGCAGTACCTCTTCTAGAATTACGGAGTTATCCCCAGAACTTTCAGCGCTGAAAGTCCTGGGGATAAGTCGCGTCCGCCCGCACCGCTTCGGTCTGATGTATAGTGTCTGGAATGAAGGCCCTTTTTCTTTTGCTCATCCCTCTTTCGAGCTTCGCGCTGTCACCCGACACCGCGCCGACGGAGAAGACCGCCAAGGAGCTCGCGCGCCTTCAGGCCCAGGCGGAGGCGAGCCCGACGGCCCGCCGCCTTTTCGCCGCGACGCGCCGCGTGCCGCGGCGCGAGGTGCGCGGGGCCGATCAGGCCGACGCGATCGGCGTGCGCGGCGCGGAGAAGCCCGAAATCGTGCTCGACGCGCTGCGCCTGAAGGACACGACGGAGACCAACGCTTTGATTTTGCTCGTGCTCAACGCCGCGCGCGCCGAGCTCGCCTTCCCGATTCCCGTCGTCGAGTCGGAGCAGGCGGCGTGGCAGAAGACGCTGTTGTTCAGCGCGGAGCTCGGCGCGGAGGACCCGGCCGGGTTCGGCGCGGCGATCGCGCGCGCCTACCGCGAACAGGGCTCGAAAGCGGAGGCGCTCGAGCGCTCCTCGTTACCGGCGCGCACGCCGTGGGAGCCGTCGGAGACGCCGGTGCTTAAGCTGCCGCTCGACCCGCTTACGCGGGTCGGATTGCTTTTATATCTGTTCGACCGCGACCCGAAGCGATTCTACTGGGCGGTCGAGGGCGGCACGGCCTGGCCGCGCGGCACCGCGCGATTAAGCGAGCTCGAGGACCTCTACGCTTTGCGCGCCAAGGAGCTCGCCGCGCTGAAAGCCGCGCCCGAGGGCCCCTATGCGACCTTGGGAGGACGGCGCTACCCCGCCCCGTTGGTTCGCGCCGCGTTCTTGCTGCGCGGCACCGGCGAGGTCGAGCGCCTGCGCGAGTCGCTCGAGGCCTACGACACCGTCGGGCTCGCCGGCGTGCGCGTGGCGGTCAACAAGTGGCGGCGGACGGTCAAATGACCTTGCATCTGTGTCAGGCGGGCTATGAGGCCTTCCTCATCAAAGAGCTGGGCGGCGCGGTTGAGTCGTCGGGTCCGGGCTGGGTGCTCGGCCCGGACGCGCCCGGCGAGTCCTGCTTCGCGCACCTCTCGCTCAAGTCCCCGGTTGCCGTTGAAGGCAAGTCGCTCAACGCGCTTGCCGGCGCGATGGCCGATTATTTCACGACCTCCACCAAGGACGAGCGCTTCGAGGGGGCGTGGCCTTTTTGCGTCGAGTCCGCGGGCGACCCCGGTTTGAGCCGGCGGGCGAAGACGGCCGCCGAGGAGGCCTTCGTCCGGATCAAAGGTCGCATGTCGCGCGTGGCCAAGCTCGCCGAGCACGGACGCCCCGGCCCCGGCGCGGCGCGGGGTTTTTTTGCGTACCTGCCCGGCTTTGACCGCGCGTATGTCTCGCGCGACGCCGTCGCCGGAGGCCAAAGGCGCATGGGCGACGACCCGCAAGCGCCGTCGCGTTCGTACCTGAAGGCCGAGGAGGCGTACGGCGTCTTGGGAAGGGAGCCGCGCAGCGGCGAAACGGTCGTGGACCTGGGTGCGGCGCCAGGCGGCTGGAGCTACAGCGCGGCCAAGCGCGGCGCGTCGGTGATCGCGGTCGACAACGGGCCGCTCAAAGGCGGAGCGGTTCGTCCCGAAATCGTCCACTCGGCCTCGGACGCCTTCAAATTCGTCCCGGAGCAACCCGTCGACTGGCTCTTTTGCGACATGGTCGAGGACCCCGACCGCATCGCCGACCTGCTCGAGCGCTGGCTCGAGAACAAGTGGTGCCGTCGCTTCGTCGTGAACTTGAAGTTCGGACGGCATGACCCGCTGCGCGTTCTCGCTCGCGCGGAGAAGCTGCGGGCGCGCTGCTCGCTGCTGCGCGCGCGACATCTGTATCACGACCGCGAAGAGCTGACGCTCGTCGGCGAGCTTATTTAAGGGCGCCGGCGATGAGGGCGAGCTCGCGCTCGACCTCGTCGAGCTCGGCGTCTGTGGCGCGGCCCGCGGCTTCCAGGCGCGCGCACAGAAGGGGCAGGCGGCGCGCGCCGAGCGAGGCGCTGGCGCCCTTGAGCGTGTGCGCCGCGCGCGCGAAGTCCTCGCCGCGGGCCGAGCGCAGCTCCTTGAGCAGGAGCCGCGCGTCGTCGAGGTATTCGCTCTTCCAGCGCGGCGCGGAGAGGCCGACGAGCGCGGCGGCGCGCTCGAGCGCGGCCGGGTCGACCGGGGCCGTCCAGCGCGTCAGCGCGGCGGCGAGCGCGTCGAGGCTCACTGGTTTGGCGAGGTAGTCGTCCATCCCGGCGGCGAGGCACTTATCGCGGTCGTCTTTGAGCGCGTAGGCCGTCATGGCGACGACCGGCGTGCGCGCGCCGGTGCCTTCGCGGCGGCGCAGTTCGGCCGTGGCCGCGTAGCCGTCCATGTCGGGCATCGAGCAATCCATGAGCACGAGGTCGTAGGAGCGCTTGGCGAGCGCCTCGAGGGCCAGCACCCCGTTCTGCGCCGAGTCTGCGGCGACGCCGAGGTGCGAAAGCATCTCAAGCGTGATGCGGCGGTTGGCGGCGTTGTCGTCGACGACGAGCGCGCGCAGTCGCGAGAGTTCGGGCGCCGGAGCGGAGCGCGCTCCCTCGGGGCGCGGCGCGGCTTCACTCGACAGTGGGAGGCGGAAGTGAAAGCGCGAGCCTTTGCCGGACGCGCTCTCGACGCCGATGGTGCCGCCCATCATCTCCACGAGGCGACGGCTGATCGCGAGGCCCAGACCCGTGCCGCCGTAGCGCCGGGTCGTCGAGGTGTCGGCCTGGCTGAACGACTGGAAGAGTCGGACCTGAGCCTCTTTCGCGATGCCGATGCCGGAGTCCGCGACCGAGACGGTCAAGGTGTACTCCTTCGGGCCGCCCTCGGCGCGCGCCTCGAGCCGGATCGTTCCTTTTTCGGTGAACTTGACCGCGTTGGCGAGGAGATTGGTGACGATCTGCCGCAGGCGCAGGGGGTCGACGAGGAGGGCGGCAGGCAAGGTCGCGTCGACGCCGACATCGAAGGCGAGTCCCTTGGCCGCGGCGGGCCCGGAGAAGAGGGCCGCGGCGTCGCGCAGCAGGGCGCGGCAGTCCGTCGGCTTGGGCTCGAGCGTCATGCGTCCAGATTCGATCTTGGCCAGGTCGAGCAGTTCGTCGATGATCGTGGTCAAAGTCTCGACCGCGGAACGGGCGGCCACGGCGCGCGAGCCGTGGGGCTCGGGCAAGTTCTCGGCGTCCATCAGCTCGAACATGCCGTGGATCGCGTTGAGGGGCGTGCGCATCTCGTGGCTGATGTTGGCCAAGAACTCGGACTTGGCCCGGTCGGAGGCCAGCGCCGAGTCTCGCGCGGAGCGCAGCTCCTCGCCGAGCCGTCGAGGCTCGGTGACGTCTTCCGCCAGGCCCGCGATGCGGTAAACCTTTCCAGCGGCGTCGCGCACGGGGAAGGCGCGGTCTCGGATCCAGCGCACGGTCGAGTCCGGACGCACGATGCGGTAAGTTTCGTCGTAATCCCCGCGCTCCTGCTTGGTCACGGCGGCCGCGAGTATGCGATCCCGGTCTTCGGGGTGGATGGCTTCGAGCCAGGTTCGGGAGGACTTGTACAGGCTCTCGCAAGTGCGGCCCCAGACGAGCTCGTAGCCGGGGCTGATGTAAATGATTTCGTTCTTGGCGACGTCGGTGAGCCAGATGACCTCGCGGATGTTCTCGGCAACCTGGCGAAAACGCTGTTCGCTCTCGCGCAGTGATTCCTCCATGTGCCGGCGCGTGTCGATGTCGGTGTGCGAGCCGGACATGCGCAGGATCTTGCCTTCGGAATCGCGGAGCACCGCGCCGCGGGCGAGGATCCAGCGGTAGCCGCCGTCCTTGTGCCGCAGGCGGTGCTCGAGCTCGTAGACCGGGATCCGGCCCTCGTGGTAGTCGGCGACCCTCGTCAGCGCGCGGGTTTTGTCGTCGGGGTGGATCAAGGACTCCCAGGCCGCGAAGTCGTTTGCCATCTCGGCGTCCGCGTAGCCGAGCATGGACTTATAGCGCGGTGAGAAGTAGACCTTGCCCGAAACGACATCCCAGTCCCACAGTCCGTCCTGCGAGCCCTCGACCGCGCGCACGAAGCTTTCGTGGCTGCGGCGCATGTCCTCGGCAATGTGTTCGCGCTCCGCTTCAATCTCGCGGATTTGCCGGGCGGCCAGGATAATGAGGCAGGACACGAGCAGGCCCTCGGTGACGCTGGCGACGACGGCGACGGTTTCGAGCGTGGCCCAGCCGTTGCGCAGTACGAGGACGCAAGCGACCGCGATCGCGAGGGGAACCACGACGACTGCGGGAATGAGGCGGACGATCAGAAGCCGGTTCGCGTTTGGGACGCGCGGAGGCAGGGTCTCCATATGCGAATTCTAGCAATCCTGGGCCGTCGATGGCTTGAAAGCGCCTCTCCGCGGGGCTATACTCTGGACATGATCTTCCGACGACTCCTCCTTGCCGGCTTCGCCTTGACCGTGCTTCTGTCCGTGCCCGCGCGGATCGTTCGCGCTCAAGACGACGCGCCGCCCGCCGCCGAGGAAACCAAGCCCAAAAAGAAGAAGGCGCCGGCCAAAAAGAAGGGGTTCGATTACGAGCGCTCGAAGTATAAATCGCGCGAGCCTTCCCCGGTGAACCACTACCGCTTCAACGAAAAGGGCGATCCGGTCAGCGGCGAGGCGAAGAAGAAGGCGACCAAGAAAAAGAAACGCTCCGAGCCGCCCGAGGACGAATCGATCAACACCGGCGCCTGCGGCGCCGAGGGCACCTGCGCGGAGAAGAAGTCCGAGGCCGACGCCCTCTGAATGTTATGAGGGTTTCCTCGGCATCATTCGTGCCGGGCGTCTCGCGCCCGGCCTAGGGGTTCTTCGGAAGGCGCGCGATGAAGCGCGCGCCGCGGCCCGGCTCGCTTTCGGCCCGAATCGTCCCGCCGTGCGCCTCCACGATGCCCTTGCAGATGGCCAGGCCCAGGCCCGTGCCCGGCGTGCGCTTAGTGACGGCGTCGCCCGCGCGGAAGAACTTCTCGAACAGTCGCGCCAGGTCGGCCTTCGCGATGCCGGGTCCCTGGTCGGCGACGCTGAGCATGACGGCTTCGCCGTCTTGCGCAGACGCCAAGGTCACCGTCCCGCCGGCCGGCGAGTATTTGAGCGCGTTGCCGCCGAGGTTCACGAACAGGCGATAAAGCTGCTCCTCGTCGCCGCGTACGGTCTCGGCGCCGGGTCCGATGTCGAACACGAAGCGGGGCTTTGAGGGATGCTCGTTGAAGAGACGCTGGATGCGCTCGAAAAGGGGGCGCACGCTCACGTCCTTGAAGCTGATCTCGATGCCGCCGGCCTCGATGCGCGCGATGTCGAGGAAGTCTCCGACCATGTGGCCCAGGCGCGTGGACTCGTCGAGGATGATCTGGAGATAGTGGCGGCGCTTCTCCTCGTCGAGTTCGGTGCCGAAATCGCGAAGCGTCTCGGCGAAGCCGCGGATCGCGGTCAGTGGCGTGCGCAGCTCGTGGCTGACCAGGGCGGTGAACTCCGACTTCATGCGCTCGACTTGTTTGCGCTTGGTGATGTCGCGCAGGAGGCGGACGATCGCGAAGGGCTCGTTTTGGTCGTCGCGGAGCAAGGTGTAGGTTCCCTCGACGGCGAGCGCCGTCCCGTCCTTGCGCAGGCGCTCGGTCTCCACGGACGATTTGTGGCCCTTTTCGACGACTTCATCGAGAATCGCGCGCATTTCATCGATTCGCTCGGCCGGCACGAGAATGCCGGCGTGGCGGCCGAGCACCTCCTCCGGCCGCCACTGAAGCAGTTCCTCCGCGCCCGCGTTCCAGGTCGATATTTTCTGCTTCAGGTCGGTCACGAAGATCGCGTCGGAGGACTGGTCCACGATCGCGGCGGAAATTTTCTGGTGCTGCAGCGTCTGCTGGATCAAGCGCGCGTTGCGCAGCAGCCGCGCGATCTCGACGAGGCCGCCCTCACGCTCGGCGTCCATCTCAGCGCCCTTGACCCGTCCGAACACGACGGCGCCGGTCACCAGCGCCGCGTCGGCGGTGATGCGCAGCAGCGGGGCGGCCTCCCACGAGCGTCCGCCTTCCGCGGCCGTGACGATGCGGCGCTCCTCGATGGCTTGGTCGAGGAGCGATTTCTCCGTCGCGAGCGCGGCCTCGTCGGAAAGGCGCTTATCGCCGTTGCGAAAGAAGGAGACGGGCCGCCCGAGCTCATCGGATAAGTGCACCTCGACGGATTGCGCGTTCATCAGCGCCATCGCCGCGTGGCAGGCCTCGGGCAGGGACGCGGCGAAGGTCTTGTCGCCGAACAGGGCGATCGACATCCGGTTGAGCAGGACCAGGCGCTGGTAACGCAGCGCCATCGAGTCGCCGGAGATGTCCAGGGAGGCGGTATCGCCCATACGAGCGCTATTCTATATTATGATGGCCAAGCGCATGAGAATCGAACGCATCCGTTGGCTTTTGCTGCCCGTCGCCGCCTTGGCCCTGCTCGCCATGCTGTGGAAAGGCGCCACTCCCCGGCGAACGGCGCTGTTTCTCGTGTGCGGGCCCGCGTGGTTCGCGCTCTCCCGGCTCAAGGCCTACTCGCTCGACCGCGACCGATTCGCGGGCGGCAAGCTCGGCCGGCGGCCGTAGCCTTTACTGGAAAAAGAGGAGTTCGGCGCCGAACTTGTACTCGGCGTCGTCGATGGGCACGAGCTTCTCGCCCACGATGCGCTTGCCTTCGCCCGTCAAGAACGCCTTGCGCTTCTCGAGCTTGAGGGCCAGCTCCTCCGCCGTCTTCGCCCACAGCCCGACATAGCCGAGCTCGGTTCCGACATAGACGACGAGCCACGGCTCCGGCGCCTGCACGACGGTCACCCCCGACGCCTTGAGCAGCGCCGCGTCGATGTCGTCGCCGGGCTTGAGCACGCGCAGACGCGTCTCGTGCTCCGGCAGAGCCTCGGCCTTGGCGAGGTAGAGGATCGAGTAAGTGGGCAGGAGGAATTCAAGGTTGAGGACTTTCGCCGACACCGGCGTGAGGCCCGCGGCCGTCAGCGACCTGAGGGCGAGCGCCATGTTGGCGCGCAGGCCGGCTTCATCCTTGGGCGGGAACTGGCGGGGCTCGGCCATGAAGTCGCGTAGGACGCGGCCGTCGGCGGTGCGGTAAGGCAAAGCGAAGAGGCCGTCTTTATAAGTGGAGGTGCCGGGCTCAATTCCCGCGGCGCGTAGGACGCCGGACCAGTACGCGACGGCCTCGTCGGCCTGTAGGGCGGTGTCGGCGTAGCCGAACAAAGTGTTCTTGCCGGCCTGGATGTGCATGTAGGCCTTGTCGACGACGTCGGAGGCCTTGGCGGGGGGAACCGCGACGGCGGCCTTCTGCGCGCGCAGCTGCGCCAAGCCGGTGAATTCGAACGCGGGCAAAGCGGTCTCGGCGGAGGCGGAAGCGGCGAGCAGCAGCGCGAAGACGGGCAAGAGGTTTCTCATGACGAAATCCTAGCACACTCGCGCGGGACCTTTGACCTATTTTTTGTCTAGGTCTTTAGGCGTCACGCCGCAGGGCGTCCATGACGCCCGCGCGGCGCGCGGAGGCGCCGGCGAGCAGGCCGACCGCGACGGGCAGGACGGCCGCGGTGAGGAAAAGAAAGAGGACCTCGCGCGGGTCGGCGGAGAAGGGAACCGCCAGGCGCCGGGCCACCGCCCAGCCGAGGCCCGCCGCCGTCGCCGCGGCCGCGAGTCCCGCGAGGACCCCCAAGGCGGCCAGTTCGGCCGCGTCGGCCGTCGCGGTCTCGGCCGCGGTCCAGCCCAGCGCGCGCTCAAGCGCGGCGTCGGCCGCGCGCTCTTCGCTTCCAAGGGCCACGAGGCCGCCGACGACGAGCGCGCCCGTCAGCACGCAGAAGCCCGCGAGCGCGCCGATCGCGGCGAGAAGGAGGTTTAATGTCTCGCGCACGCGCGCG
>JAYTIP010000343.1:0-6460 GCA_043731745.1 Elusimicrobiota bacterium
CTCGAGTCGCGCCTGGGCGCCTCGAGCAACGCGATCGCCGCCGACGCCGACGACATCTCCGCCGCCATCGAGAAGGCCGTGCCGAGCGCCGCGCTGCCGAGGCTCAAGGGGCGCACCGCGGAAGAACTGCGCGACCAGCTCCCCGCCTTGCTCGACCGCCTCGACCTCGTCTCGTTCCCCGATACCGACGCGGGCTTCGAGGCCAAGACGCGCAAGATCGATCTCTCGCGTCTCGTTCCCTTTCTGGGCGACCTGACGGTGCGCCGCCTCGAGGCCAAGGCGACGGCCAAGGCGCTCGAGAAGCCCGTCGCCGAGGTTCTGCCCAAGGCGAAGGAGGTCTTCACCCAGACGGTCGCAGCGATTCAGGCGATCCTCGACGATATTGCCGTCGACGAAGCGTGGGTCGACTCCGGCACGCCGGCCGGCCAGGCGTTGATCGACCGCAAGCGCGCGCTCGTCAATCAACAACTCTCCCCCATGCTCACCGCGCTCCAGGACCTGCTCGACCGGACCTTGCTCCCCTTCCAGCGCGACCGCATCGCGCAAAGCGATCCGGCCTCGACCGACGACGGCTACGCGACCCTATACAAGGAAAAGAAGAAGCTCTATCTGCGCGTCTCGGACGGCCTGCGCAAGGCCCTGCCTTGGGGCCTCGCCTCCAACGGCGCCAAGGCCTACGATCCCGCCGCCGCGCGCGCGGGCATCGCGGTGTTGCGCAAGCAGTACGAGGATTACCGCAAGATCGTGACCGACTATCAGGACTCGATGCGCCGCCGCAAGGACCCTAATAACCAGGAAACCGAAGACCTTTACGGCGAGAAGGTCCCCTACTCGCTGGCGCGCCGAGCCCAGGTGTACCGCGAGGAGCGCCGCGCGCGTACCGCGAAAATGAACGCCACCGCGATCCAGGTCAACGCGATCCTCACCCAGCTCGACGGCTTGACGGGCGGCTTGCACGCCTTCGCCGCCAAGTACAAGCTCCCCGTCGACCTCGATCCCGAGTCCCCCGCGACCGGACCGCGACTGACCGCGATGGCGGACGGCCGCGTTCTTCAAAATATGGCCGCCGACATCAAGGTCGTGGCGGACGCGGCGCTCGCGGCGAGTTCGGGCGCGGACCTTTCGGTCGGCGGCGGCTCGGGCATACCGACCGGCACCCAGCCTCCTTTAGATGTCTCGCAGAACCAGAAGATCGCGCTCATGGGCCTTGAGGCGATCAAGCGCCTCGTGCCCACGACCGCGGCGACGGCGACGGGCGACTCCTACGCGGAGTGCCTGGCGCGCTTCCTGTTCGCCGACGCGCTCGTTTCGACCTCGGTCGCCTACCTTCGGGATCGCATCCCGGTGTTCGAGGCCTTCCTCGGCCGCGCCGCGACGGGCTTAAACGCCGGGCTCGCGGACCTCGACGCGGACCTCGCCTGGGTGGGCGGCGATCTGTCGGGCGGCGAAGCGGTGCTCGACCGTAAGGCCTCGAGCTATAACCTCCTCGCGTCGGTGGCGCGAGAGGGCGCCGACCTGTTCGGCCAGAAGGCGCAGTGGAGTGCTGAGGGTGTCGGTACCGTCGGACGCGTGCAGACCTACTACGACACCTTGGGCGAGGTGTACCACAGCGGCGACGAGGCGCTCGACGCCGAGCGCAAGGCGGCGCTCGAGTTCAAGGACGCGCTCGACAAGTCGCGCCGCGGCATTCAGGAGCAGCGCGGCACCGTGCTCGGTTGGCTCAAGCAGCTCGACAACCCCAACGAGTCCGCGATGTCGCGCGTCGCCCAGAACATCTCCGCGATTCAGGACAAGACGCGCGCCGTCCTCGAGACCAACATCGAGGCGCGCCGCGCCGAGCGCGCGCGCGACGGTGCTTCGAAGGCCGTGGAAGAGACGCTCAAGGCGCTCGGCGTCGAGCGCGCCGCACTCGACAAGGCGCTCGAGCCCGTCGGCGACCTGGGCCGTCTTTCCCCCGAGCTCGCCCAGCGCGCCCAGGCCGTCGGGCGAGCGGGCCCCGCGTGGCTCGCGGAAAGCCGCGGCGGGCCGCAGACCTTGGCGATCCCCAAGTCCCAGTTCGAGAAGTTCCTGTCCCAGCTCTTCGGCGCGCTCACCGCGGACTCCGCCTCGCGCGACTTAATCGCCCTCCGCGAGCAGATCCTCAAGGACCCGCGCGCGCTGTCGCAACTCATACCCGGCACCAAGACGATCGAGGTGGGCGAGGGCACGGACGGCTTCTACCTCGTTTATCAGAGCGAATTCTCCACCCCGGGTGGTTTGGAAACGGCCCAGCAGGTCACGCTCGGCAACGCGCTCAAGCTGTGGGGCCAGAACGTGAGCGTGATCGGCCACCGCTTCGCCTCGCCGCCTTCCGCCGGCAACGCGCCGTTCGGCGACCAGGGCGTGACCGTGCAGGTCGAGTCGCTCGACAGCGACCACATGGTCAACTACCTCGATGTGACCTTCCATAAGTTCATCCAGGACATTCCGCCCGACCTGACCGTCGGCTCGCAGGCGCGCGAGGCGCGAATGATGGTCTTCGACGACTTCGCGCTCATGGTCGCCGACGGCAAGGTGTACTTCGGCGCCGCCGGCTTCGCCGATTTCGCGGCCAATGACGCCGGCGGCAAGCCGTCTTACTACGGCGGCAACCTGAAGTCGCGCATCAAGTTCAACAAGGTGCTGACCCTCAACGCCGAGCAGACCGAGCTCTTCGCCAAGGATCCGCGCCGCTTCCTTCAAGAGGTCAACCTCGACTTCACGAAGTACGACCCCACGCTCGACGAGAGCTTCCTCATCGAGGGCAAGGGCCAGAACCGCGAGTACACGCGTAGCAAGGTCGGCTTGGGCGTGGACCTCGCCGCCGCGCTCGACCAGAAAGACGCGTTCAACCTCGAGTTCTACTACGCGAAGACCGGCGGCACCGATCCCATCACCCAGCAGGCGGTCGGCGCGACCTTGCTCAAGGGCTTCACCTTCGATGTGGGCGGCCACGAGACGCGCCTGTCGGTCGGCGGCGGTGCCGAGCACGGAGAACTCACGAACTCCTACAACGAGCGCGTCTCCTACGAAATCCCCGACATGGGCATCGCCATCAACGCCCAGGGCAAGATCTCCGGCACCGGCTCGGCCTACTTCGCCGAGATCCGCAAGCGCATGGGCGACAACTCCGACATCTCCCTCTCCTACGGCAGCCGCTACATCGGCCTCAACGACCGCGCGACGGTGTCCTTCGAGTCGACCTACACCTTGGGCGAGCTGTGGCGCTCGGTGACGGGCGCCGCCTCCGACGATTTGCGCGGCGGCAAGACCTTGGCGGAGTTCGACAAGGCCTTGGGCGACTTCTTCGGCCGCGACGACGCGCACAACCCAGCACTCGCCGAGCTCGCGCGCGTCTTCGACGCCGACGCGGGCAAGCGCCTCATCGTTCTCGAAATCGGCCGCCTCTCGCGCCAGGTCGCCGAGCTCCAGAAAGCCGGGGCCTTCCTCGACAATGTTCGTCAGCGCGCGATGGTGGGCTTCGTCTCGGGACCCGTGGGCCCGGGCACGGCCGAGCGCGCGACGGGCGGCGGCTTTCAGGCGGGCACGCAGACCGAGCTGACTTTAAGCAAGAGCCAGCGCGAATTGGTCACCGCCCGCTCATCTGATATCTTCGCGCTCGGCCTCGACCTCCAGGAGCATTTGCTCGAGACCACGAAGGCTTGGCAGGCCGCGCTCGCGGGCGTGGCGCTCGCGACCTGGAAGCGAAACCTCGCGATGTTCCTCGCCGCGCACGCCGAGGACCCGGTCCTGCGCGCCGAGGCCGAGACGCGAGTCATCGCCGCCGAGGACGAGCTGCGCCGCGCGCGCCTGTCCTACGCGTCGTTGACCGGCCGCGGTCCCGACGAGCCGCTTCCGTTCGACGGCGTGAACCAGAACGATCTTCATCGCGTGCAGATGCTCGTGGCGAGCTCGCTCAATGGCCAGGGTCGCCTGGGCGATCTGCTGGCCCGCGCGCGCACCACGATGAATGTTCCCCCTGCCACCGGCGCGATCCTCGACTGGGTCCCGTGGGTCGAGCGCCTGACCTTCTCCGTCGGCGCCCAGCTGCCCGACCTGATGTCGAGCCAGGCGCTCGGCGTGGCGCTGACGATCAAGCTCCCGATCTACGATCCCACCAAGGGCGCGACCAACGCTTCCCTCGTGCTCCAGAACCAGGCCGTCATTCTCGAGATGGCCGGGCGGCTTAAGTCCACGATCCTGCGCGCGCGCTCCGAGCGCGAGGCCGCGCGCGCCTGGGGCCTGCGCGCCGGCGACGCCGAGAAGGCGGCCGCCGACGCCGGTCGCGAGCTCACCGACGGCATCCGCCTGTACCGCAACGCCTTGATCGGCGCCCCCGACCTTCGCGACCGCGCGCGCCGCTGGCTCGACGCGGCGACCGACTCTTTGACCTGCGGCATCGAGGGCTCGCTTCAGGAAGCCTGGGGCGTGCTCGATCTCTCGACGCTCGACAATGTCGCCTCGAACACGACCCGCGAACAGCCGACCAACATCAGCGAGGCCTTCAACCAGGCTCTGTCCCACTCCGAGTCGTGGGAGGCGCTGGGGCGCCGCTCCGACGCCGCGCGCGAGCTGCTCGAGGCCTCCGACCGCCGTTACCGCAAGGTCGAGCTCGACCTCTCCATCGGCGCCAACATCACCGCCGCCGGTGTGGCTTTGATTCCAGCCTTCGGCCTCACCGGCCTCGCGGTCCTGCCCGTCGTCGGGGTGGACTTGGCGCCCGAGGAGCTGCGCCAGCTTGACGCGGGGCGTCACGGCGCCGAGGCGGGCCTCTACACTAAGCTCCAGGACAAGGCGTCCGCCGACCTCGCCTTTGAGATGACGCGCGCGCTCTTAAATGCCTCCTACGCGGCCAAGGAAGCCGCGCTGTATGAAGCGGAAGTGATTCCGCAGCTCGTCGCGAACCAAGACGGCTCGCCCACGATGGCCGAGAAGCTGAGAGCTGCTCGGGCTCGTCTAATAGAACTGCGTGCTCGTCAGCGCGAGTCTCAAATCGCGGCGAATCATCTGCTCGGCCGACCGCTCGACGCCCAGCTGACTCTGAGCGTGGACCCCGAGGCGGCTTTGGCGACCTTGACGGAGCGCACCGACCGCCTCGATCCCGTGGCGGCGACGCGCGAGGCGCTCGCGTCGCGCCTGGCGATCGCGCGCGCGGTCGAGACCGCGGTCGACAAGGGCCTGAGTGTCGAGCGCCTGCGCCTTGAGCCCATCTCGATGATCGGCCGCTCGCTCGGACGCCTCATCGCCGCGCTCTCCGGCGACGGCGTGCCCTCCCCCGAGATCGTCGCGATCGCCCGCGAGCGCACCTTGTCGGCCGAGCGCGCGCTCGAGGCCTTCGACGAAGCCCTGCCCTCTTTGCGCGAGCGCCTCGGCTCCGAGCTCTCGCGCGTGCGCGCCGCGCGCGCGGCCCTCGCGGGCCGCACTGATAGCGAGTCGCGAGTCGCCGACCTCGAGCTCGCGAGCCAGGAAGCGCTCTTGCGCGCGCAGGCCGCGCTGTGGGGCGGGGCCGCACCCGTCGTCGACGGCGCTATGCCCACGACCTACGCGGAACTGCGCGACCGCCTGCGCGAGGCGGCCCTGCGCTCCTCTCCCCCGCGCGCCGACAACGGCGACTTAGGTCCCATCGACGGCGGCCAGCCGCTCGACGCGACCGGCTTTACGCGCTTCTACGATCAACGGCAGACTTTGTCGGGCGATCCGGTCGGCAAGACCTTCATCGAAGGCTGGCTCGAGGCGCGCCTGCGCAGCCCCTCGACTCCGCCCGAGGCCATGGCGGAGCTCGCGCGCCTTCGGGAAACTCGCGCCGACGAGATCCGCTCCGCCGGGGCCGTCGCGGCCCGCGCGCGCGCCGACTTAGCGCTCGCTCGACTGCGCTTTGACGCCGCGTTGATCCGCTGGTCGGAGGGCGTGGGCATCGGGGCCGCGGCCCGCGCGCGCGTCGCCAACGACTTGGCCGAGACCGCCGCCTTCCTGCACCTGCCCGCCGGCACGCCGCCCGAGTCCTTGCTCTCGCTTCTTCCCGCGCCCGCCGACGGAGATCTCGCTTCCGCCGCCGCGCGCGAGGTCGCCGAGGCCGAAGCCTTCGACCTCGACCTCCTTAAAAAGACCTTGTTCACCTCGGGCCTGCCCTCCGAGCTCGCTTCCGGCGGCGACCGCCTGCCCCAATTGCGCGCCGACCTCCTCGCCGAGCGCATGAGCTCGCGCGGCTTCACGCCGCTCGCCGCCGTCGGCCTGTTCCGCGGGACCTGGGTGCAGGGCGCGTTCCTCGAGGCGCCCGATCCCGAGCGCGTGCGCGCCGGGCTCGTCGAGGTCATCGACGACGCCCTGCGTCGCGAGCTCGAGGACTCCCAGCGCCTGCAAAGCCTCGCCCTCCTCCTTCACACTCTCATGGCCTCGGTCGCCGAGAAGACGCGGCTCGTCGCCGCCTTGAGATTGCGCGAGA
>JAYTIP010000344.1:0-4819 GCA_043731745.1 Elusimicrobiota bacterium
CCTCCATGTATAGGATGAGGCGTCAAATTCACTCAAGAGACACCGGAGGATACCGATATGGCGAAAAAGATGGAACCGCTTGTGATCGCGAGCAAGGCCAAGGCGCTCTTAAAGAAGGCCGGCTGCAACGTGGCGGGAGACGCCCTGGACGGGCTCAACGGATGGGCCTACTGGCTGCTCGAGCAGGCCGCCAAGCGCGCCAAGGCCAACGGCCGCAAGACCGTCCGCGCCCACGACTTCATCAACATGTAAACGCCGTTCGCCGAAAACAAAGCGCCCGGGGGTTTTTATCGCCCCCGGGCGCCTGTCTTTCGGTGGGACCGAAGAGCTAGCGGCGTCGCGGCCGGCCGTTTTTGCCCTCCGCGTCCTTGGCTTTTCTCACCGAGGTCACGAGAGCGTGCGCGGTATCGTGCACCCAGCGGCTGCGCAACAGCCTCTTGGGGTCGATCGTCAGCTTGGCCGACAGCGCGATGTTCATGAACGAATTATACCCCCTCCCTTCAAGAACGCCATTACGGCCATGTTACGGTTGAGAGAAGTTCATTTTGTGACCTAAGTCACATCCTTGACGCCCGGGAGCCGGGCTGTTATATAGGGAGCCTATGCTCAAAAACCAAACCATCGCGGTGATCGGCGCCGGGCACATGGCGGGAGCCATGATCGGAGGCATGGTCAAATCCAAGCTCCTGCCCGCCAAAGGCATCGTCGCCGCCCGCCGCAACCCCGAGGCCCTGGCCGAGCTCCAGAAGAAGTGGGGCGTACGCACCTCGACGGACAACAAGAAAGCCGCGGCCGGCGCGGACATCGTCATTCTCGCGGTCAAGCCTCAAATGGCCAAGAAGGTCATGGAGGAACTGGCGGGCACGATCACGAAGGACCAGCTCGTCGTCTCCGTCATGGCGGGCATCACGACCGCCGCGATCAGCAAGGCCCTGCGCGTCGACGGCCCCGTCGTGCGCGCCATGCCCAACACGCCCTGCCTCGTCGACGCCGGAGCCACCGCGATCGCCGCGGGCGCGCGCGCGGGCGAGCGCGAGCTCAAGATCGCGGAAGCGATGTTCGCTTCCGTCGGCCTCGTCGTCACCCTTCCCGAATCCGCGCTCGACGCCGTCACCGGACTCTCCGGCTCGGGGCCCGTCTACATCTACATGGTCATCGAGGCCATGATCGACGGCGGCGTGAAGATGGGCATCCCGCGCGCCGTCGCCGCCAAGCTCGCCGCACAAACGGTGTATGGCGCCGCCAAGCTCGTCATCGAAACGGGCAAGCACCCGGCCGTGCTCAAGGACGAGGTGACGACGCCCGGCGGGACCGCGATCACCGCGATCCATGTGCTCGAGAGCAAGGGCCTGCGCTCGGTGCTCATCGACGGCATCGAGGCCGCGACGAAGCGCTCTCACGAGCTCTCCAAACTCTTCGAATGAGAGCGCTCGCGCTCGCCTTCATGGCGTGCGTCGCCGTCGCGCTCACCGCGCGTGCCCAGTCCGAGACGAACGACCCGCTCGACGGCGTGCTGCGCGCCCCGCGCGTGGCACTCGGCCCCCTCGTTCTCATCGGCGAGGATCACCCCGCCCCAGATCTCGGGGGCTTTCCTGTGACGGTCGAGGGCGCGGTCCCGGGCCTGAGCGCCGAGTGGATCAAGGCCCCCGTGCGATGGCTGCGCGCCAAGGACGGCCTGCCCGAGCCGCGCGCGCGCCTGCGCGTGTTCGTCGCTGCGGCGCCGGAGCGCGTCGCGGTTCGCTGGCGCGGCCGAGCGATCGCCCTGCAGGCGGCCGAGGGCGGCGCCTTTACGGAGCTGTTCGTGCCGCTGCTCGACGGCGGCGTCGCCGTCGTCGACTTCGACGGCAAGCCCGCCGCCAAGATTCGCGTCGGAGCGAGCTCGCGCCCGGGCTCGGCGCACGCGATCGACTACACCTGCTCTCCGTGGGGGCTGACGGTAAGCGGTCTCGATGACGCGTTTCTGTCCGCCTCCTGCCGCATGATCCCCGTGGGCCGGGTCGGCTCGGAGGAGGCCTCGCTCGAGGTGCGTTGGGCGGCGGCGGGCGTGACCATGCCCGACGGCGGCGGCGTGCCCATGACCGCGCAATTGCGCGCCGGAAGCCCCGCGCGCGTGAGCGTCCTCGGGCCCGACGGCAAAAACCGCGTCGTTGAACTTTCCGCGCGCGTGCCCGCGCGGCTTAACCGCCTGCGCCTGGCCTGGGGCGCCGGCCCGTACAACCTGAGCTCGAGCGCCGGCTCGGGTAACGGCGCCGTGGGTGCTGCGATGCTCTACGGCAATTTCAGATTGCGCCACGAGGACAACCTCTCCCTCCGTGCCTTCGAGGCCGCCTTCGGCCGCGACCCGAGCCACGCCGTGTTCTTCAACAACCTCGGCGCCTACTTCGCCTACGACGCGGTGCGCGCCGTCGACGCGCGCCTGCGCCTGACCGTCCTTCTCGGCGCGCAGATCGTGACCTACGCTCCGCGCGGCCTGGCCCTGGCTTCCTACGGCGAGGTCATCGCGCCGCAGGGCTTCGAGGTCTCCTACCCCGACGCGTTCGGGATCAGGAACAAATCCCTCTCCGGCGGCCTGTTCCTACAGCCCGGCACGACCAAGCGCTACCAGAACATGTGGGTCCGCTACGGCGGCCGCTGGTTCGGCGAGCTTAACTATCTGTCCTGGCGCAACACCGACCGCTACGCGACGATGTGGGGATTCTCCATCGGCGCGCCCCTGTCTCAGTTCTTTTGATCCGCCCTCCTTGACGGGCCGCGCCTTACCTGTTATAAACTGAGTGCCGTCTTCCCGGAACGCCGACCTGGGGCGCTCCGGCTTTTTATTTATATAGGACCCATGTCGCTCGACCAAATTAAAACCGCCACTCTGATCACCGCGAAGGAGCACCTCGAAGAGGTGTGCATCGATCTCGCCAAGTGCGACCGGCTCGCCTTCGACACCGAATCCAACGGCTTCTACGCTCACAAAGAAAAGGTCTGCCTCATTCAGATCTCGACCGCGACCGAGGACTTCATCGTCGATCCGATCGCGTTCAAGGACATCTCCGCCCTCGGGCCGCTGTTCGCCGATCCCAAGATCGAGATCCTCTTCCACGCCGGCGAGTACGATGTGCTCTGCCTCAAGCGCGACTACGGCTTCACCTTCACCAATCTCTACGACACGATGATCGCCGCGCGCATCCTGGGCACCAAGGAGCTCGGCCTGGCCGCGGCCATCGAGCGCCACTTCGGCCTCGTCATCTCCAAAAAACTGCAGCGCGCCGACTGGGGCAAGCGTCCGCTCACGCACGAGATGATCCGCTACGCGCAAGGCGACACGCACTTCCTGATGCGCCTGGCCGACATCCAGAAAAAGATGCTCATCGAGAAAGGCCGCATGGACGATGCGAAGGAATCCTTCGCCGACCTGGCCGCGCTCGAGCCCAACCTCAAGACCTTCGACCAGGACGGCTTCTGGAAGCTCGTCGGCCGCGAGGACATCGGCGGGCAGCAGATGGCCGTGCTCAAGGAAATCTGGTTGTATCGCGAGCAGCAGGCCCAATCGCGCGACCGCGCCCCTTTCCGCGTCATGCCCGAGGACCTCATGGTGCGCATGGCCCAGGCCATGCCCGAGACCAAAGAAGCCCTGGCCGCCGTGCGCGGCATGTCGCCCTACATTTTGGAGCGCTTCGCCCCCGGCCTGCTCGCCGCCGTCGAGAAGGGCAAGGCCGCCGCGCCCGTGACGCGCCCGCCCTCGGCTCCCGCCGAGCGCAAGCGCATGTCCGATCTCGAGTGGCGCACCTTCGAGGCCCTGCGCGCCTGGCGCAAGAGCCGCTCCGAAAAAGACGGCGTCGATCCCGTCGTGATCATGACGACCGAGAATCTCCGCACGCTCTCTTTGCATGCCTGCCGCGATAAGGAGTCAGATCCCCTGAGCCCGCTGTCCGACCTCAAGAAGACCCGCTACGGCGAGGACATTCTCAAGGTCATGGCGACGGTCCGCGGCGCCAAATCCGCGTAGGCCCTTAGTCCCTCTTCGCCCTAGGCTAGGTGCCGTCTCCTTAATACCCTCTCGGACCGGGTCCGCCTCATGCGCGACGGCTATACTGGTCGCATGAACCGATTCAGCCGCCTCGTCGCCTCCGCCGTCTCCCTTTCCATCCTCCTGACCGCCGCGGCCCCGTACCAGGCCGCCGCCCAGGCCGTCTCGGTCCGCGTGGCCCCCGTCGGCGCGATCGGTTCCGTCGGCGCGGCCGCGTCCATCGGTTCCCTCGGCGGCGTCAACACGATCCTCCCCGCCGCGAGCCTCCCTTCCGCCGGACTCCTCCCCGCTCTCACCCCGTCGGCGTTGACTCCCACGATCGCCGCCCCCGCGGCCATCGCGACGCTCTCACCCGCCGCTTCCGTGGAGACGCCCCGCGCCTCGGCCTTGATTCCGACCGCCCTCACGGTCGTGACGGGCCCTGCCGCCGCCAAGGCGGAAAAAGTTTCGGCTCCGGTGCAGGCGCTCTCCGCTCTTCGCACCGGCGGCGCGTCCCTCACCGCCGCCGCGAAGTCCGAAACCGCCGACGCCCCGCGCGTCGCTCTCGACAACATCTTCGAAGGCTCCGCCTCTTTGCCCGAGTCACTCGCCGTCTCCGCTCGTTCCGCCGCCTCCGATTCCCCGCGCCTCGACCCCGCCTCCTCGCGCGAGCCCGCCAAGGGCCCGCGCTGGGTCAAAGGCTTCCGTCCCGAGGGCCCCAAGCCCGCCTCCTCGCTCAAGCGCACCTTCGCCGTCGGCATCATCGGCGCCGTCGCCCCGCTCGTCCTCACCATGGTCGCCGTCTCCGTCGCCCAGCTGCTC
>JAYTIP010000345.1:0-7110 GCA_043731745.1 Elusimicrobiota bacterium
GCCGTCGGCCTTCACGCTGAGTGAGTCGTCGCGCAGCTCGGCGACGCCGCGCTCGCCGTAGACGAAGGCGGAGTTCGAGCGCTCGCCCGCGCGCCAAGAGAGATGGATCGTGCCGGAGGCGCCCGGCGCCTTGAGCAGGACGGTCGCGACTTCATCGACGGCGCCCGCGGGATGAAGAACGGTTTGGGCCAGGTCGAGTTCGGAGCCGAGCAGTCGGCGCATGAGATACAGGTTATGCCAGCCGTGATCGACGAGGATGCCGCCGCCGGAGACCGCGGGGTCCTTGCGCCAATCTCCAGGAATCGCGGAAACCGCGGGCTTGGTGCGCAGCACGCGGATCTCCGCGTGGCGGATGGCGCCCAGGCGGCCGGAGGCGGCGACCTCGAGGAGCTTCGTCCACTGCGGAGAATACGCCCAGTTGTTGATCGAGTAGACACAGAGGCCGCGCCCCGCGGCTTCCGAGCGCATGACCCCGAGCGCGTCGGGGTCGAGGGTGAGGGGCTTCTCGCATAAGACGTGCAGTCCGGCGCGCAGGCCGGCGAGCACGGCGTCAGAGTGGAATTTCGGGGGCGAGCAGACGATCAGCGCGTCGAGCGTCGTCTCCGCGGCGAGCAATTCCTCGAGCCTACCGTAGACGCGCGCGCCCGGGACGCGCTTCGTCGCCATCTCGCGACGCGCGGGCATCGGCTCGAAGATCGCGCAGAGCTCGACCTCCGCCGCTTTGAGGGCGGGGAGGTGCGCGTTCTCGGCGATCGCTCCGAAACCGGCCAGCGCGACGCGGCGGATCTTGATCAGATCGCGCGCCTCTTGCTCACGACGCTCATGGCGTCGGCCATGAGATCGAGTCCGTCGAGCGCCTGCTTTTCGGTGATCACGAGCGGCGGGTTGATGCGCAGAGAGGGGTTGTACGCCATCGTCAGCACGCCGCGCTTAAGGCCTTCTTCGAAGATCTCTCGGCAAATCGCCTTATCCAGCGGCTTGCAGTCCTTCGGATTGACGAGGTCCACGCCGATCATCAGGCCGCGGCCGCGCAGCGAGCCGATGAGGGGCTGCTTGGCCTTGATCTCCTCGAGACGCTTGAGCATCGCGGCGCCGACCTTCGCCGAATTCTCGACGAGCTTTTCTTTCAGGATAATCTGGAGCGTGGTATCGCACGCGGCGGAGGCCAGCGGGTTGCCGCCGTAGCTGGAGGACGAACCCGACGGGTTCGACCACGGCTTGGCCGCGGCCGTCTCGCTGCTCGTCACGACGCCGGAGACGGGGAAGCCGCCGCCGAAGCCCTTGCCGATCGTCATCATGTCGGGGATCACGCCCTCGTGCTCGCAGCCGAACATCTTGCCGGTGCGGCCGAAGCCGGTGATCATCTCGTCGGAGATGAAGACCGCGCCGATTTCCTTGGCCAGGTCGCGCACGCCCTTGAAGAAACCGGCGGGCGGGATCACATTGCCGTTGGTGCCCTGGATGGGTTCGAGGATGATCGCGGCCACGGCGCCGGTCGTTTCGCGCTTGATCTTTTCACGCAGGAAGGACAGCGTGTGCGCGCCGCAGTCGTGCGGCTCCATCGTCCCGAACGGGCAGTTGCGCGAGTCGGGGTAGGGCGAGAGGTGCAGGCCGGGCGCGGTCGCGCCGTAGCCGTTCTTGAATCCGTCGTTGAGCAGGCCCATGACGCCCTGCGTCTTGCCGTGAAATCCGCCCCAGAAGCCGACGACCTCGAACTTTCCGGTCTTCGACTTGGCCAGGCGCAGCGCGGCTTCGACGGCTTCGGCGCCCGAGGAGTAAAGCTGGCAGCGCGTGAGACCCTTAGGAGTCACGGACGCGAGCGTCTTGAGGAAATTCACGCGGTGCGGCGAGGTGAAGGAGCCGACCGCGGTCTTCGCGGCCTGCTCGCCGACGGCCTTCGCCCACTCCGGGTGGCCGTAGCCGAGCGAGGCCACGCCGATGCCGGCGACGAGATCGAGATACTCCTTGCCGTCGACGTCGCGCAGGGACGCGCCGCGCCCGCCGTCGATGGCGATTTGGGCGTAGAGGGCGATGGTCTGCAGGCCGGGAGCGATGAACTCCTGCTCCTCTTGGAACAGGGCCTTCGACTTGGGGCCGGCGGAATAAGGGGCGTCGGTCAGCATCTGAGGGGTCATATTAACTCTTCCTTGAGGCAACTTGGCGAAGACGGAAGCGGAGCCTCCGTGCGATTTGAACCGCGGCTTCCGCCCGAACGCGGGCGAAGCTCGGCCAGCTGTTGATGTCGATTATGAAAATTTCGCCGTTCGGCGTGATGATGGCGTCGCCGCCGTAGATCTCGACCTTCACGGCCTTCGCGGCGAGCTCGGCCTGGGCGGCGAGGTCCTCGAGCTCGAAGGGCAGGCGGCGGGCGGTCGACGGGTCGTGGTAGAACCAGGTGAACCATTGGCCCGGGCCCACGCCGTAGAACTTGATGAGGTCGCCGTCGGTGTGGCGCTGGATGGCGAGGTCCTTGATCTCGCGGCTCTCGAACTCGCGGCGGATGTGCTCGGCATCCTTCCAGTCCTTGGCGAAGACCACGTCGTAGGCGCAAGTGTTGTGCACGTCGCCGCGCTTGAGCCACCAGCCGCTCTTGGCCTCGTACGACGGAGGGTTCTTGTTGGCGTCGGCCGTCGTGCGGCGTACCTCGGTCGGAGGGTAGGAGAGGCCGGGCGTGTTCGCGAAGGATTCGAGCATGCGCGTGCGGTAGCAGCCCAGCACCGAATCAGCGGGGTTGACCATCACGACTCCGGTCTCGGCTTCGAGCTTCTTGAGGCGCATGAGGCGGGGATAGGTCTCGCACATCGCGACGATAAGATCGAAGCCGCCCACATCCGCCTTGTCGAAGTCCTCGGGGGTCATTAATACGACTTCAGTCTTCAAAATCGAGAGCTGGTCCATGACCGCCTTGAGCACGAGCGCGTCGTCGGATTCGCGTCCAGGTGAATTTTGGGTCTCGCGAAAAATGCCGAGGGCTTTCATTTGTAATTCTCCGCAGTTAAAAATTGTTCGGCCATGCTCAGGTCTGAGGGCCGATCGACGTCCAAGGTTTTTGATAACACGACCCCGGCGACGCGAAGCGTCGCCGTAATGCTCGACAGATAGTCCCGAAGCCGTTGATGTTCGGCGGCCGCCGGCAGGCGGCCAGCCGCAAGCTTGGTCATGTAGTATAAACCGCAGGTAACGAAGCGCTTGGTTTTCGCGTTGGTTCCCAGTCCGGTGACCAATCCGACCTCGTCGATATCGGCCCACAACGGATTCTCGTCGTCGACGTGTCCGGTCAACGCCAAGCCGGCGTCGCAACGCGACGCGCGACACTCAGCCACGAACCGCTTCACATCTTCCTGCTTGATGAGCGCGTCCGTCGTGCTGACGACGAAATCACTTTCCGTTTCCGCCAGCCGAAGGGACACCAGCCGGAAGGACTCGAACGACGAGGCCGTATCGGCCGTGACGAAATCAAATTTCGTTTTCGGAAAGGCGGTGCTCAGGCTCGGCGGCACCGCCGTTCCCTTGCTGTTGGTCAGCACCGTGATTCTCTCGCACCCCGCGAACGCCAATCCGTCCACGACCCAATTGATAAGCGGCTTTCCCGCGACAGGCGCCAACGGCTTGACCACGGACAAATGGCTGAGTCGGGAACCCTCCCCCGCCGCGATGATCCCGGCCGCCATGTTCATCGGAGGATCGCCTCGAGCTCGACGACCGAGCGAATCGTCCAATCCTGGCCGGCCTCCGGCTTCTCGGCGGCAACCGAGACCAGGGCTTTCTTCATGCCCACGCCGGCCGCGCCCTTCATGTCCCGCTTGATCGAGTCGCCGACCATCACGCACTCGGCGGGCTCGGCCTGCACGGCCTTGGCGGCGTGGAGAAAGATCCCGGCGTCGGGCTTCGTCACGCCCAGGACGCCGGAGTCGGCGACGACCGAGAACAGCGGGCGCAGGCCCTCGGCGACCAGAATTCCGTCGAGATTTCCGTAGAAGTTTGAAACGATGCCGAGCCGGTAGCGGCGCGCGAGGCGCTCGAGCACGGGCTTGAGGCGGGCGAAGTTCGCCCGGCAATCCGCGGTGAAGCGCGAGGACACGGCGTCGATCATGCGCGTGTCTCCCGGAGCCACCGCCGACACGACGTCGGCGACCTGCAGCCGCACGGTTTGCGCTAAATCCAATCCTTTCAACGAATGGCGCAGGTGGAGGTTGTCATCGGAGTCGTAGAACGCCCGGTCGAGCCGCTCGCGAGGAACCTCGAGCCCGGCTTCCTTATAAAGGGGGTGAAACCGCTCAAGCCAGGTGGTCCCGTCCGAGTCGAGGGTCCCACCATAATCAAACAACAAAGACTTCATCTAAAGATTATACAAAATACCATTGGCGGCGACGGCCGCCAACGTCGCCGTTCTATGACAGGTCTTGACAATAGTGGGTAAACCTGTTATAAATCCGTGCCGCACACAACACGCGCCGAGTCCGACCTCCCGGGGATACCGGGGGGCCTCGGCGCTTTTTTATGGTCTGGTAGACGCGAAGGATCGGTTAAACAGGAGATAAATGGCCAAGCTTGATGAGGTCAAGGAGAAATTCGGCGCCCTGAAAGGGCTCGCCGAGATGTTCCTCGGCCCCAAGGACGTCGTCGGCATCGACGTCGGTTCCTATTCGATCAAGATCGTCCTCTTCAAGCTCGAGGCCGGCGCGTACCAGCTGAAGGCGTGGGGCCATCTGCCCCTCGGCGCCAAGGCGGACGCGGGTCCCGACGAGAAGAAGGCGGCGCTGATCAATTTGCTGCGCGCCTTCTTCATCGAGAAGGGCGTCAAGGTCAAGGAAGTCTCCACCGCTTTGTCGGGCAATGCCGTCATCGTGCGTTATGTGAAGTTCCCGCGCCTGACGAAGAACGAGCTCCTCTCCACCTTGGCCACCGAGGCCGAACCCTTCATCCCGTTCGACATCAACGAAGTCCAGCTCGGCTTCCACATCCTCAGCGAGATCGTCGAGGACGGCCAGAAGAAGATGGAGACCGTCCTCGTCGCCGCCAAGCGCGAGATCGTGGTCCAGCGCCTGGAGATCCTGCAGGGCGCCGGCCTCGCGCCGACCATCATGGACGTCGACAGCTTCGCGCTCGAGAATGTGCACGAGAAGATCCGCGACGCGAAGGAAGGTCCGGGTGCGACGCTGTACCTCAACATCGGCCACATGGTGACCAACCTCTCGATCGTCGAGAACGGCGTCACGCGCGTGGTGCGCGACATGTTCATCTCCGGCAATACGATGACGAAGGCGATCATGAAGGCCTTTCAGTGCGACGCGGCCAAGGCCGAAGAGCTCAAGCACACGCGCGGCGTGTTCGTCGATCCCGCCGAGAAAGAGAAGGCGCTCGCCGACGGCGACCGTGACGGCCTGGGGGTGTCGCAGGCCGTCGGCCAGGTGGCGCGCGATCTCGTGGCCGAGGTTCACCGCTCCGTCGACTTTTACCTCTCGCAGGGCCCCGACCGCTCGATCGGCCGCATCATGCTCGCGGGCGGCTCCGCCCGCCTCAAGAATTTGGACAAGCACCTCTCGCAGGAGCTGAAGGTTCCGGTCATGGTGCTTAATCCCTTCGCATTTGCGAAGGGCGGCGAAACCGTTCCTGAGACGCTGACTCCGGCCTTCGGCGTGGCCGCGGGGCTCGCGCTGCGGCAGAACAGGGACTGGGAATAACCTCGATGATCAAGGTCAACCTCGTCCCCGCCGAACTGCTCGCCAAGGCCAAGCAACGCCAGCTGTTGCTTCAGGGCGCCGTGCTCGGCAGCCTCATGGCGCTTATCCTCGTCGTCGTGTCCTTCGGCCACTGGTACGGCAAGCACGCCCTCGAGATCACCTTAGCCGCCGATGAGGCCGAGCTCAAGCGCCTGGACCGCGTCGTCAAGCAGGTCGAGGAGCTCGAGAAGGCCGCGGCCGCCGTGCGCGCGCGCCTGGCCGTCATCGAGAACCTGCTGCTCGGCCGCGCCTACTATCCGATCTTCATGTCCGAGTTCGCCAAATCCGTTCCGGCCGGCATCAAGGTCAACAGCATGACGACCTCGGCCGTCACCCCGGGGACCATCAAGCTGTCCGTCGCGGCCATCGCGAACTCGAACGAAGACATCGCCGCCTGGGTGAAGACGCTCGAGAAGAATGTGAAGTTCGCGACGATCGAACTCGGCCCCGTCGCGGCCGCGGGCGCGCAGTACAACTTCGCGGTCTCGGCGACGTACACGAGCAAATAAAATGGCCATGCAACTCTCGAAGCAACAGCAGCAGTCGATCGGCGTGGGCGCCGTTTTATTCCTGGTTTTCTCCGGGGTTTACATTAAGTTTTTCTGGCTGCCCATCGCGCAGGCGAAGGCTGAGGCGACCCAGAAGATCGAGGAGATCGAAGCCAAGATCGTGAAAGCGAAGCAACAGGCCGCGCGCCTGGAGCGCCTGCAAGCCGAGATCGCGAGCCTCAATGAGCGCGCGGCCGAGGCCGAGAAGCGCCTGCCCAAGACGAAGTCCGTGCCCGACATCCTCCTCGCTATTTCTTCGTTGGCGCAAAAGAATCGCGTCGCGATCCAAAGCTTCTCGCCGGGCGCGAGCAAGAGCCAGCAATACTTCACCGAGCTTCAGTATCCGCTTTCGGTCCGCGGTTCCTATCACAACATCGGCCGTTTCCTGGCCGCGGTGGCGCTCGAGGAACGCATTTTCAACATCAAGGACATCAATTACCCCTCGGCCGACGCCACGGGCGAGATGACGGTGACCTTCACTCTGCTCTCGTACCAATATAAAGGATGATCCTCTCCACCCTCGCTTTACTCCTCGCGACGGCCGGCCCCGCTTCCGCGGGACCGGCTCCGTCGCCGGCCGCGGCCGCCGCGAAACCGGTGGCGGCGGTCGCGGCGTCGACGGCCGCGGCGCACGCGCCGATCGGTGTCTCGACTCAGACGGTGTCGAGCATCTACACCGGCGACCGCTCCCGCGATCCATTTCTGCCCGCGGCCATGGGTGCTACCAGCGCGCGCCGTTCCGACGACGCGAAAACCGACGGACCCGAACTCGTGGACATCCACGGCATGTCGTTGCGCGGCATCATGAAGGACGCGAAGGTGGACTACGCGCTGTTCAC